>JAYTWA010000108.1:0-11513 GCA_043743675.1 Sphingomonadales bacterium | reverse complement strand
CGGTGGTCGCGCTTGGCGGCTTCCTCGAGCCGCATCAGATGCGCATCAAGCTGCTTCTTGTTCAGCCAGCCGGTGCCATAAATGCGTGACAATTGCGGATTATTCTGATCGCCGCGCCAGTATGCCCCCGACACACGCGTTAATTTGAACGCCGCAGGGTCGAGCTTTCCCGTCGTGGCGAGATGTGGACCGCGGCACATGTCGTACCAGTTGTCGCCGGACCAATAGACCGACAGTTCCTCGCCCTCAGGCAGTTCGGCTGCCCATTCAGCCTTGAAACTCTCGCCCGCCGCACGCCATTTCGCGATCAGGTCATCGCGCGCCACGACTTCACGGCGCAACGGCTTGTCCGCCGATATGATCGCGCGCATCGCAGCTTCGATGGCGGGCAGGTCTTCTTCGGTAAAGGGCCGATCTTTAGGCGCGAAGTCGTAATAAAACCCATCATCGGTCGACGGCCCAAACGTAATCTGCGTGCCGGGGAACAAAGTCTGCACCGCCTCAGCCAGCACATGCGCAAAATCATGTCGCGCCAGTTCGAGCGCGTCGGCTTCGTCCTTGGACGTAATCAGCGCAAGCGTGGCATCGCCATCAAAGGGGCGCATGATATCGCGCATCTCGCCATCAACCCGCGCCGCAATCGCGGCCTTGGCGAGACCCGGCCCAATGGCTGCGGCAATATCGGCAGGCGTGGTGCCATGCGGCACTTCACGCACGGAACCATCGGGCAGACTTATTTTTAGCATAACTGACATAGTGCGCGCATATGCCGCCCTCATTCAAATGCGGCAAGGGCAGCGAATCGATGAAACCCTGTCGGTTGAAGCGAGTTTACCCTGCTGCATTGGTCAAAAGGATAAGTGATGGCGTTTTTGAAAGCAGTAATCTTTGGCGCCATCGGCACGCTAACCGAAACGTCTGAGTTGCAGCGACAGGCGTTTAATCAGGCTTTTGTCGAAGCGGGGCATGACATTGTCTGGGACGTAGCCACTTATCGCGCGATGATTTCGGGACCGCAGGCGGTAGTTGGCGGTCAAAGCCGAATACGCGACGATGCCGCCGCACGGGGCATTGATCTAAACGATGAGGCCGCCGCTGCGTTGCACGCGAAAAAGAGCCGTATTTTTCAAGAGATGATGACGCGCGACGGTTTGCCACTCAATCGCGGTGTCGAAGCGCTGATTGCCGATGCAAAACGCAGCGGGTTATCTGTCGCGTTCGCATCAACAACATCGCGCGCCAATGTGGATGCGATGTTTGCCGCGATGCGTCCGACGGTACGTCATCAGTTCGACATCATCCTGTCGGGTGAAGATACGGATGCGGTGAAGCCTTCGCCCGCAATTTATCTGGCCGCACTTGAAAAGCTCGGGATCGATGCAGGCGAAGCCGTTGCCATTGAAGACAGTGCGCCAAGTATGTCGGCAGCGCTGGGCGCAGGCATTGCAACATTTGTCGTGCCAGGGCAGTTGTGGGTTGGCGGCCAGTTTGATGGTGCTTCGGCGGTCCTCCCTGATCTTGAAGGCGTTACGGTCGAACAGATTGGCACGATGTTGGGTCGCGAGCCAATCGCAGCCTAACCAAACGGCACAACTTTGTTCGCGACGTCATGCCCGATGTCGGCACGCCCCAGATAAGGAATGCCTGACACGTCGCACCAATGTTTCGCAATCGCTTCTTCATCCATGCCGAAATCGGGATTGTTCGGCGTGATGGGCGCGCAACGGCCGAGCATGATCCCCGCCGCCTTGCGGACGCCGGGATTGCTCGTGACCTGAAAGAAACAGCGATCAATGGCGTAAAGCGCTTCGTCGACTTCTTCGAGCATCAATATGCGCCCCTTGAAATCGGGCTGAAGTGGCGTGCCGAGCAATTGGCAGAGCACCACAAGGTTAAACGCGGCATATTTGCCACCGCCCGCATCATACGGCAGATCACCGAAATAATAGCGCAAGCGGGGCTCGCCACGCAGGATCAGCCATTCAAGGCTGCGTGCGACGGCATCATCGCCGCCGGGTTTGTTAATGTCGATGGGCATGGGTGCATGAACCGGCTGCCCAATTCCTTTCGCGAGCAGTCCCGCCAAGATGAAGCCGTTGTCGCTGTAGCCTAGAAACGGTTTTTTCCTCGCCGCTGGTCCCATGCGGGCAATCGCACGTTCGGCAATCCGGTTTGATCCGTAACCACCGCGCGCAAACCACACCGCATCGACTTTGGGGTCATTGGCGACTTCGACCAGCGCATCCTCACGCGCTTTGTCCGGCCCTGCAAAATGCCCTGACGACAGGAAACATTGCGGGTGAAAAACGATTTCGGGCGTTTTGTCACCGAACCGTGACTGCGCAAGCGCCACCACTTTGGCCGGCACATCGGCGGGCAGCATATTGGCAGGTGCGACAACGGCGATCTTCACGGACTTGCTCCCCTTCGACATTTTGATGATAGCGAAGGCATGATAAAATCCTATTTCTTTGTTGGCATTGGCGGATCGGGCATGATGCCGCTGGCTGAAATCGTGGCGGCGCAGGGGCATATGGTTGCGGGGTCTGACCGGTCACTCGATCAGGGGCGGCTGGGCGCGAAGTTCGAAGCGCTTGCGGCAAAGGGCATTGGCCTCCACGTGCAGGATGGCAGCGGAATACTGTCGGGCGATCAAATTGTCGTCGCCTCGGCGGCGGTCGAAGCCACTGTGCCCGACATCATTCAGGCGACGGCACTGGGTTGTCCGCGCATGACCCGCGCCGAACTCCTCGCCGAACTGTTTAATGCGGCACCGGTCAGCATTGGTGTGGGCGGGACCAGCGGAAAGTCCACAGTGACAGGCATGATCGGCTGGATCATGAACCAGTGCGGTCGCGATCCGACGATCATGAACGGTGCGGTGATGAAAAATTACAGCAGCGGATCGCGAGTCGGCGCGGGTGGCGTGTTCGTCAGCGAAGTCGATGAAAGCGACGGATCGATTGCGTTGTATCATTCGACTGTTGCGGTGCTCAATAATGTGGCGGTCGATCATAAAACGATGGCGGAATTGCGGACGCTGTTCGGTGATTTCCTTGGGCGAGCACGGTCGGCGGTGGTCAATACCGACAATGGCGAGGCACGCGCGCTTTTGCCCGATCATGCGACAACATTCGGCATAAGCGATGGCGCCACCCTTCAGGCGACCGAAATCGTCGAGCATCCCGACCGTGTTAGCTTCACTGTTACCGACCATGCCTCTAAAACTACCTGCGCGGCCCGTCTCGCTGTCCCAGGCCTTCACAACGTGTCAAACGCCCTCGCGGCAATTGGGACAGCGACACGGGCCGGAATCGGGCTTCACGAGGCCGTCGCTGCTATCGGGAGTTTCAGCGGCCTCAAACGCCGCTTCGAAAAAGTCGGTGAAGTAGACGGTATCACAGTCATCGACGATTTCGGCCACAACCCTGACAAGATTACCGCGACCATGCAGACGCTGCATGCGTTTCCGGGGCGCGTACTGGCGTTTTTCCAGCCGCATGGCTTTGGCCCGCTCAAACAAATGGGCCGCGAACTCGCCGAGGCATTTCGCGCAAACCTCAACGCCGACGATCATCTGATTATCTGTGATCCAGTATATTTCGGCGGCACGGTCGATAAAAGCGTCGGCGCCGATGCACTGGTCGCGATGATCGGCGGACAAGCCGAATATATCGCGTCGCGCGAAGATTGCGGCGCGCGGCTTGTGGCACTTGCGCGGCCCGGCGACCGTATCATCATCATGGGCGCGCGCGATGATACGCTATCGCTGTTTGCGCAAAGCGTTCTTGACCGGCTAGGGTAAGCGAAAGGGAGCGCACATGGCCAAGAAGCTGACACTCTACATCATGATCGGGCTTGTGCTCGGCATCATTGTCGGCGCGATCATGCACGGGTCGATGTCCGCCGACGCGATCACCGAAGCCAATAAATATTTCAAAATGATCACTGACATCTTCCTGCGGCTGATCAAGATGATTGTCGCGCCACTGGTATTTGCCACACTCGTCGCAGGCATTGTCCATATGGGTGACACCGCATCGCTCGGTCGCATTGGTGCAAAGACAATCAGCTGGTTCTTGGGCGCAACAATTGTGTCGCTGACGCTGGGGATGGTACTGGTTAACTGGCTTCAGCCGGGCGTGAATTCGGGGCTTGATCTCGCGAAGGCCGTCGGGTCATCGGGCATTGATGCGCAACACACAGACATGTTCAAGACGATCACGGAGATGGTCCCCAAATCAATTTTCGAAGCGATGGCGAACACGACCATGCTTCAGATTGTTATCTTTTCGGTGTTCTTCGGCGTTGCCCTGACCGCAGTCGGTGAGAAAGCCGGGCCAATCATCAAGGGCGTGGATGCGCTTGTCGAAGTGATGCTTGTCGTCACCAACTATGTGATGCGTGTCTCGCCGGTAGCGGTGTTCGCAGCGATGGCGAAAGCGATTTCGGTCAATGGGTTGGAAATCCTGCTGACGTTTGGCAAGTTTATCGGTAGCTTTTATTTGGGGCTGGGCATCCTGTGGCTGGTGCTCATTTTCGCCGGCTTCGTCGTGATCGGCCCGCGCATTGGCACGCTGATCAAATATATCCGCGACCCCATCCTGCTCGCCTTTTCGACTGCATCGTCTGAAGCTGCTTACCCGCGAACCTTGGAAGCGCTCGACAAGTTCGGCGTGCCCAACCGGATTTCGAGCTTTGTTCTACCGCTTGGCTATTCGTTCAATCTCGACGGTTCGATGATGTATATGACGTTCGCGTCTATCTTCATTGCGCAGCTTTACGGGATCAACCTGACGATTGGTCAGGAGATCACGATGCTGCTCACGCTGATGTTGACGTCGAAGGGAATGGCTGCCGTGCCGCGCGCGTCGCTCGTGGTGATTGCCGGAACGATGGCGCAATTTGGCCTGCCCGAAGCGGGACTGGTGCTGATCCTTGCGGTTGATCAGTTCCTTGACATGGGGCGGACCGGCACGAATGTGGTTGGGAATGCAGTCGCAACGGCTGTTGTCGCAAAGTGGGAAGGGCAGCTCGACAAGCCACAACCGCTTGAGTCAATCGACACTGCGCATGCCCCGTCCGCGCGACAGGCAACCGCACATCCGGCCCCGCGCGAAGGTGAACCGGGCGGCGTCAGTTAGGGAGAAACAATGGTGTTCAAACGCATTTTCCTAGATCATCCGCGCACCGTTGGTGAGACGTATCCTGAGCATTTCGGCGTCGCGGCGGGCTTTGGTGCGGCAATGATATGGGGGGGCGTAAAAGCCGTCGCCCATGCGTTCGTGCCGAGCATTTGCAAGACCAGCGGAAGCGACACCGTGCGTAAATTGCACAGCGTCCTCGTCGAAAAGCGTGCCGCGACGGCGCAGATGCACACTGTCGAATGGATGATTTGATACGCCAAGACGGCGTCAAAATCGCATTTGAACATCTGCGCGGGAAGGGGCCGACCCTCGTTTTCCTGCCCGGTTATATGTCCGACATGAAGGGCACGAAGGCGGTCGCGCTTGAGGCATGGGCGCGCCGCAAAGGGCAGGCAATGCTCCGGCTTGACTATTCAGGCTGCGGCGCGAGCGGCGGACGGTTTGAGGAAGGCACGCTGGATATGTGGCGCAATGACGTCGTGCTAACGATTGAACTGGTTGTGCGTGGGCCGGTGGTGCTGGTGGGCTCGTCAATGGGCGGCTGGTTAATGCTGCTTGTTGCGCGCGCCTTGGGCAGCGATGTGAAGGGGCTGGTCGGCATCGCTGCCGCGCCTGATTTCACCGACTGGGGTTATACGTCGGAAGAGAAGGGTAGACTCGAACGGTATGGCCGGATTGATCAGCCCTCTGATTATGGCGAGCCCATGCCAACCTATGCCGCGTTCTGGCAATCGGGGAAGGCAAACCGGCAATTGACGGGTGAAATCCCGATAACTTGCCCCGTCCGGCTGCTTCACGGCCAGCGCGATACCGATGTGCCGTGGGACATCTCGGTACAACTCGCCGACAAATTGCGTTCAGATGATGTGCAGGTGATTTTCGTCAAGAATGGTGATCACCGGCTGTCGCGGGAACAGGACATTGCTCTGCTGATTGCGACAGTTGAACAACTTTTGGAAAACCTGTGATCCTCATCTTGCTGGCGGCACAAGCCGCGACGATTAGCCCCGAACAAACACGCTTCGACAACTGCGCCGCGCTGGCCGAAACGACGCCTGATCGCGCGCTAGAGGAAGCCGGGAATTGGCGGCTGGCGGGCGGCGGGGTGCTCGCGCGGCAGTGTGAGGGGATGGCTTATGTCACACAAAAGCGCTGGCTTCCTGCGACCGTCGCGTTTGAGGCGGCGGCAAAGGAGGCCGATGTCAAAGCCGATGGCCGTGCTGCGACGCTCTGGGTGCAGGCCGGGAATGCCGCGCTTGCTGGTAACCAACCGGACAAGGCTTTGCCCTATTTTGATGCAGCCATTGCGCGCAATACGCTGATCGGCGACGCGCTTGGCGAAGCGCATCTGGATCGTGCACGGGGGCGGGCAGCGTTGGGTGACCTGAAGGGCGCGCGTGTCGATCTAGATCTTGCGACGACGTATGTCCCCGCCGACCCGCTCGGCTGGCTGCTGTCCGCCACATTGGCGCGCAAAATGGGTGATTTGTCGCGCGCACAAGCGGACATCGAGCAAGCCGCTGAGCGGTCACCGGATGATGCATCGGTCGCGCTTGAAGCAGGAACAATTGCGATCCTATCGGGCCGCGATGACGCGGCACGGACGGCATGGGAGGCCGCGGTCAAACTTGCGCCAAACAGTCCAGCTGGAAAGTCAGCGTCGGAGTCTCTGGCGAGACTGGGTAACTAACCCTATATCGGTTCGATGAAATATCTCCACACCATGATCCGCGTGTCCGATCCGATCGCCACCGTTGCTTTTTTCGAACTGCTCGGTCTGACTGAACTCAAACGCTTCGACAATCCAGCGGGCAAGTTCACGCTCATTTTCCTCGCCGCGCCGGGCGATGAGGATGCGCAGATCGAACTCACGCATAATTGGGACGAGAAGGGTTATGATGAGGGCCGTAACTTCGGGCACCTCGCCTATCGCGTCGATAATATTTACGAGAGCTGCCAGCGGCTGATGGACGGCGGCGTCACCATAAACCGCCCGCCGCGCGACGGGCATATGGCGTTCGTGCGTTCACCCGATAACATCTCGATTGAACTGCTTCAGGCCGGGGATCGCCTGCCCCCGCAAGAGCCTTGGTCGGCGATGGCGAACACGGGGAAATGGTAGCATGAGCATCGAAGTCGTCCGCATCCCCGTGCTCAGCGATAATTATATCTGGCTGGTCCGCGAGAACACCTCCGGTGAAGTGATGGTGGTTGATCCAGCCGTCGCAGAGCCCGTGCTTGAAAAAGCGGCGGAACTCGGTTGGACGATCACGCATATCTGGAACACGCATTGGCACCCCGATCACACTGGTGGGAATGCAGCGATCAAAGCCGCGACAGGGTGCATCATTACGGGGCCGGCGGCAGAGGCCGAGCGCATCCCAACGCTTGATGTGCTGGTACGCGGCGGCGATGTTGTCACGCTGGGCGAAACGAAGGCACAGGTTATTGACGTGCCCGCGCATACCGCAGGACATATCGCTTACCACTTTGATTATGAGCAGGTTGCGTTTGTAGGCGACACATTGTTCGCCATGGGCTGTGGCCGCTTGTTTGAAGGGACGGCGGCACAAATGTTTGACAATATGCGCAAACTCGAAGCGCTGCCCGACAACACGATGGTTTATTGCGCGCATGAATATACGCAATCCAACGGACGTTATGCACTGACCGCCGAACCCGGCAATGCTGCGTTAATCGCGCGTATGAATGATGTCGATAACATGCGCTTGAGAGGCGAACCTACAGTGCCGACAACCATCGCACTTGAACGAGCGACTAACCCGTTCATGCGAGCGACAAGCGTTGTGGAACTAGCCGAACGACGCGCGGCAAAAGATAGTTTTCGAAGATAGGAGACGCGATTATGTTCCGGGAAACTTTATCATTGGCGCTGCCACTGGCGCTACTGGCCGGCTGCGCAACGACCCCGCAAACCGCGCAGGGGCCAGACCCCAAACTGACCGCCGCCCTTGAAGGCAAAGTCGCGGGCAAATCACAAAGCTGTCTTCCACTCGACCGCGCCGTGGGCAGCGAGATTTTCCACGACGCCATTCTTTATCGTGAGGGTCGCAGCCGTTTCTGGCTCGCTGATGCACCAGGATGCGGATCATCAAGCGGCAGCAACGATTATATCCTCGTCCAGAATGTTTACGGCTCGCAATTGTGCCGCGGCGACATCATCCGCCTTGTTGAACGGACGGGCGGGTTCACCGCTGGTGCCTGCTCAGTGCGCAGCTTCACGCCTTACACCAAGCCAAAGGGGTAGCGCTTACCCCCCGTAAAGCGCGTCGAGTTTAGCGCCGTAAACTTCCCTAATTTTGTGCCGCCGGATTTTCATTGATGGCGTCAGCATTTCATTATCGACCGTGAAAGCATCGGGCGTCACCGTGATCCGCCGCACTTTTTCTGTGACTGAGACCTCTGCATTCACCCTGTCGACCGCAGCCATCAGGGCACGCTGAAACGCGGGATTATCCGCCAGTGCCTTGCAATCAGGCTTCTCCCCATTGGCCACGGCCCATTCCATCAACCATTCAGGATCGGGCACGACAATGCCAACCAGATGCGGGCGTTTGTCACCAACGACCATCGCCTGAATGATTTCAGGCTGAAGCGTTAGCATCCCCTCGATCTTCTGCGGCGCGACATTGTCGCCCTTGTCGTTGACGATCAGGTCTTTCTTGCGATCGGTAATGACGACGCGGCCTTTGTCATCAAGATGCCCAATGTCGCCAGTGTGCAGCCAGCCATCAATAAGCACACGCGCGGTTTCTGCGTCGTTATTCCAATAGCCCTGCATGACAAGCTCACCCTGCACAAGGATTTCGCCGTCCGCGGCAATCCGCACTTTTGTGTTGATCAAGGGCGGACCAACCGTGTCCATCTTGATGCCCGCACTGGGCCGGTTGCATGAAATGACCGGGCCCGACTCAGTCTGACCATAACCTTGCATCAGCGGCAGACCGAGCGCGTGAAAGAACAGTCCGATGTCAGGATTAAGCGGCGCGCCACCCGCGACCAATGCTTTCATCCGCCCGCCGAATTTTTTCTGAACAGCAGGACGCAGCGTCCGCTTGATAAAGAAATCCACTGGCTTGTCCCAAAACGGAATCCCCTTACCGAGATCTTTTGCCCCCAGCGATAGTGCTCGCCGCAGCAGTTTCGGTCCGATCCCGCCCTGTTTTTCAATGGTTTTCAATATCCGCGCGCGCAGCACTTCGAACAGGCGCGGGACGACGACCATCACAGTCGGGCGGACTTCTTCAATATTCGCGGCGAGCTTTTCGAGCCCTTCTGAATAATAAATCTGCCCGCCTAGGCCGATAGGCAGAAACTGCCCCGCCGAATGTTCATAAGCGTGGGAAAGCGGTAGGAAAGATAGGAAAACCTCGTCGTCCCAGCCAAAGTCATGGATGAAAATGTCGAGGCATCCTTCGACATTGTGCAGTATCATGCCGTGATGCTGGCGCACGCCACGCGGCGCGCCGCCTGTGCCGCTGGTGTAGATGATACAGGCCGTGTCGGTGCGGCTGAAATCCGCGCCTGCTGCTGTTGCTGCGGGGTCTGCCATTTCGACTGACAATATCTTGGTCCAGTCATGATAGGCGACACTGCCCGACTGGCCGACTTTCAGGTCCTCCATCCCGATCACAGTCTTGCACTGCGATGACCGGACGACCGCAGGCAGCAATGTCCGCGCCAGTTTGGCCGTCGAAACAATCACGGCCTTTGCACCTGAATCCTGAAGGATATGCGTGTGATCGCGCTCGGTATTCGTTGTGTAGGTCGGGACGGTGATCGCGCCCGCCGCCATGATCGCAAGGTCGGCAATGCACCATTCGGGGCGGTTTTCGCTGACCAGTATCACCCGGTCACCGCGCTCAATACCCAACCGCTTCAGTGCTGCCGTCAGTGCTGAAACTAGCAGCGCGGTTTCTTTCCAGCTGCGCGAGGTCCAGCTTTTCCCGTCGCGATGCCATAGAAACGGCGCATTGCCATATTCAGTCGCGCGCGTAAAAAACATCGTCACAAGATTGGGGAAATGTTCGAAATGCCGCATTGTCTCTCCTGTATATCGCGCCGGTTGTTCCAGTCGTGATTTATTCGTCGAGGACATTGCCCGGGCTGCGCGGATCGGCGGCGCCGCGCCAACCCTTGGCCGTCCGCTCCACGGCGTTAAGCTTCGAACCCAGATCGCCAACCACAACCATCTGGCCGAGCGCCGCAAGCTTTGCTTCCATTGCGCCGAGTTTGGTATCCTTTTCGACCAGCAATGCCGAGCCGCTATAATAGATGTTGGGGAGTGCAATCGCGTCCTGCGCAGACAGACTCCAATCCATATAACCAACCAGCGTTTTCATGACGTGCATGATGATGCGCTTGCCCCCCGCCGAGCCAACCGCAAGAACAGCGCGGCCCCGCTTGTCATATACAATTGTCGGCGACATCGACGACAACGGACGTTTGCCCGCCGCAACCGCATTGGCGACCGGCGCACCGTCCTTTACCGGCGCAAAGGTAAAGTCGGTCAATTCATTATTGAGGAAATAGCCATTGGCGACCAGCTGGCTGCCGAACGGGCCTTCGATAGTCGAGGTCATCGACGCCACATTGCCCGCACCGTCAACGGCAACAAAATGTGTTGTCGCGGGGACTTCGGAGGAAATGCCGGCCGTTCGCGGCGTCGCACCCGGCGGCGTTCCCGCGTTATAACTCGGCAGGGACGTGGTCGGCGAGATCAACGCCGAACGACTTTTAAGATAGCCACGGTCAAGCATCCCCTTGACCGGCACCGTCACAAAATCAGGATCGCCCAGATATTTCTCGCGGTCGGCATAAGCAAGCTGCATGGCTTCGCCGATCACATGCCACGCGGTTGGGCTGTCCGGCCCCAGTTTTTTCATGTCAAAGCGTTCGATGGTGCCCAGCATCTGCAATATCGTCGTTGCGCCCGATGACGGTGGCCCCATGCCGCACACCTTGAACTGGCGATAGGGCGCGCAGACCGCATCCTGATCCTTAACTTTGTACGCCGCCAGATCGGCCAGCGTCAGCGCCGTCGGGTTGACGCCTGATGTCGCAACCGCATCAACAATCGCTTGCCCTTCAGCCCCTGAATAAAACGCATCGGGGCCATCCGCCGCCACCTTTCGCAATAGCGCCGCGAGCGCCGGATTGCGCTGCACCATGCCCGCTGTTTTGGGCTTGCCGTCCTGCCAGTAGAGCGCCTGCGCACCGGGAAAATCCTTCCACAGCGGCGCAAGTTGACGGAGCGCGCCCGCCAGCGTCCGGTTAATTTCGAACCCTTCGGCCAGCCGGATCGCCGGTTCAAACAGCTTTGCCCAGGGGAGTTTGCCCCAGCGC
>JAYTWA010000107.1:0-3547 GCA_043743675.1 Sphingomonadales bacterium | reverse complement strand
CGAGTGACGCATTGTTGCCTTCGATCCGCAGTCCCGCCGAAGGATTGGTGCGCGTCTCGGCAGCCACGGCAATCAAGGCACCATGGTTCTCCTTGCCCTTGCCCTGCACAAATTCATTGCGTGCGATGAGGCCGACCGAGCCCGCTGGCAGATCAATCATATAATTGGTGTTTTTGCCGCCGGTATCGTCAAAACTCGAATCGACGATTTCATTCATGGCTGTGCGGCTTTTGACATAGTGGCCCCCGGTGCCCCTTTCAAAGCGGCAACGCGAGACGGTCAGCTTGCCATAACCGCCGATATAGATGCTGTGCGAACAACCGCCCGGCGCATCACACCCGCCGAGGCCCGAAAAGGTCGAGCGCTCGATCGTGATCGTGCCGCGCTCATAGCCGCCCGCCAATATGCCTTGTTGCGAATTGCGGAAGGTTGATCGGGTCACCAGCAAATTGCCCCATTCGAGGCGGATCCCAGCGCCATTGCCGTCGCGTACCGCTATGTTCTGAAATACGATGCCGTCGATAACGGCGTTCATGCCGCCCAGCACGAGCGTTGCTTTGTCACCGCATGCGCCGCCATCGAAAATTGCTGTGGAAGGCGTTGCCGCGCGCAATGTGATGCTCTGCCCACCGAAGGCAGCGCAATCCTTGTAAGTGCCCGGCGCGACGATGACGGTGCCTTCGCCCTTGCCGATGGCATTGAAGGCGTCGTCCAGCCGATTGAATGACCGCCCGAGTTCGTGAACAGTGAAAGGACCACCGGATTGGGCAACCGCCGGACCGGTGGCGAGAAGCGCAGCAACCGCAAGAAACATATTTTTCATGGCGCTGCTTAACAGGGTGCGCGCGCTCAATCCAGATTTGGTCTGAGCCAGCGCCGTGCCGTTTCGGGATCGACACCGCGGCGTTTGGTATAGTCGGCAAGCTGATCCTCGCCCACGCGCGCAACGCCGAAATATTCGGCTTCGGGGTGGCCGAAATAAAAGCCCGAGACGGCTGCAGTCGGCAGCATTGCAAAGCTCTCAGTCAGCGTGAGGCCCGTGTTTGCAGGCGCATCGAGCATGTCGAACAGCATCGGTTTAAGGCTGTGATCCGGGCAGGCGGGATAGCCGGGCGCTGGCCGGATGCCGCGATATTCTTCCTTGATCAGCGCTTCATTGGTGAGCTGCTCACCCGGTGCATAGCCCCACAGAGTCTGGCGGACATGTTGATGGAGGCGTTCGGCAAAGGCTTCGGCGAAACGGTCCGCCAGCGCTTTCAGCAGGATGTCCGAATAATCGTCCTTGTCGGCCTGAAACCGCGCGAGATGCGGTTCAATGCCGTGAATGCCGACGGCAAAACCGCCGATCCAATCGCCATCATGGTCAATGAAATCGGCCAGACACATGTTGGGCCGGCCTTCCCGCTTTGCGATCTGCTGGCGGAGGAAGGGCAGGCGGATATGGTCTTCGGTATCAACCATGTGGACAATCACGTCGTCACCGTCGCGACGGCAGGGCCACATGCCCGCAACACCGCGCGCGGTCAGCCATTTTTCGTCGATCAGCTTTTTCAGCATTGCCTGCGCATCGACCCACAGGGCTTGCGCTGCTTCACCAACGACATTGTCGGTCAGAATCGCAGGATAATTGCCGTGCAACTCCCACGCGCGGAAGAATGGTGTCCAGTCGATGACGCCCGCCAGATCGGCCAAGTCCCAAGCGTCGAACACATGCAGGCCGGGTTGTTCAGGCGGCGGCGGTTTCAGATGCATGTCGGTGGGAAACGCATTGGCGCGCGCGTCTTCGATGACGATCAGTGCATTCTGCCCCTTGCTCGCGCGGATTTCGCGGACATGCGCGTAATCGTCGGCAAAAGTTTTGACATAGGCATCACGGCCTGTGTCGCTGACGAGTGCGGTGGCGACACCCACCGCGCGGCTCGCGTCTAGGACGTGGATGACGGGGCCGTCATAGGCTTCGTCGATCCGCAGCGCGGTATGCACTTTTGATGTGGTTGCACCGCCGATGAGCAGTGGCATGGACATTTTCGCGCGCTGCATTTCTTCGGCAACCGTGACCATCTCGTCGAGGCTGGGCGTGATCAGGCCTGACAACCCGATGATGTCAGCATCATTCTCGTTTGCCGCTTCGAGGATCTTGGTCCACGGCACCATGACGCCAAGATCAATCACTTCGTAGCCGTTGCATTGAAGCACGACGCCGACGATGTTCTTGCCGATGTCATGCACGTCGCCTTTGACGGTCGCCATGATGATCTTGCCCTTGGCGCGCGCGCCGGGTTCCTTGGCGGCTTCGATGAAGGGGATCAGGTGCGCGACGGCTTTTTTCATGACGCGCGCTGATTTCACGACTTGGGGGAGGAACATCTTGCCCGATCCGAACAAGTCACCGACGACATTCATGCCGTCCATCAACGGCCCTTCGATGACTTCGATGGGCCTCGGGAAAAGCTGGCGGCACTCCTCGGTATCGTCGACGACATACATATCGATGCCTTTGACGAGTGCATGTTCGAGCCGTTTGGTCACATGCCAGCCGCGCCATTCCTCGGCTGCTTTTTCTACGGCCGGGTCCGTGCCATGATATTTCTCGGCGAGCGCCACCAGACGTTCGGTTGGCGTTTCATTATCATTCTGCGCGGGACGATTGAGGATGACATCCTCGCAGGCGTCGCGCAGCACGGGGTCAATCGCGTCATAAATGTCGAGCTGCCCGGCATTGACGATGGCCATGTCGAGCCCCGCCGGGATCGCGTGATAGAGAAATACGGAGTGCATCGCGCGGCGCACGACTTCATTGCCACGAAAGCTGAAACTCAGGTTCGATAGCCCGCCCGAAAAATGGACATGCGGGCAACGTTTTTTGATTTCGCGCACACCTTCGATGAAGTCGACGGCATAGTTGTTATGCTCTTCGATCCCCGTCGCGACGGCAAAAATATTGGGATCAAAGATAATGTCCTCGGGCGGAAAGCCGATCCCCATCAGGAGGTTATAAGCGCGTTCGCAGATTTCGACTTTGCGCAGCTCGGTGTCGGCCTGTCCGGTTTCGTCGAACGCCATCACAACGACCGATGCACCGTAATTCATGCATTTGCGCGCTTGCTCGAGGAACTGCGCTTCGCCTTCCTTCATGCTGATCGAATTGACGATTGGTTTGCCGGATACGCATTTCAGGCCCGCTTCGATAACTGACCATTTCGACGAATCGATCATAAACGGCACGCGGGCAATGTCAGGTTCGGCGGCGATCAACTTGACGAAAGTTTCCATGGCCACGAGCGAGTCGAGCAGTCCTTCGTCCATATTGATGTCAATAATCTGCGCGCCATTCTCGACCTGCTGCCGCGCGACTTCGACGGCTTTAGGGTAATCCCCCGCCATGATGAGCTTCTTGAACGCGGCGCTGCCAGTGACGTTGGTGCGTTCACCGATGTTGACGAAAGTGGGGACAGGTTGGGTCATCGGTTTCCGTTCAGGCGGCAAGCGTCATTGGCTCAAGACCAGCAAGTCTTGTCGCAACCGGCGGTGGCGTCACGGTTCGTGC
>JAYTWA010000106.1:0-14696 GCA_043743675.1 Sphingomonadales bacterium | reverse complement strand
GTGCAATATCGCACGACGCTCGCCTTCCTCGAAGGCCGCGTCGCCACAATCACCCGCGCATTGAAGGGCGAATGAGCATGAGCGGCATGAACATCTTTGACATCGCCGGACGCGCCATGTCAGCGCAGTTGGTCCGGTTGAACACCACGGCATCAAACATGGCGAACGCCGGATCGATCTCCGGTAGCGAAAAAGACGCTTTCCGTGCATTGAAACCTATCTTCCGCGCCATTGGCAGTGAAGCAGGCATCGCAACCGTGCAAGTCGATCGCGTCATCGCATCCGATACCCCGCCCAAAATGCGCCACGAGCCTAATCACCCGCTCGCCGATGCCGACGGAAACGTCTGGGAAGCGGGCATCGATAGCAATGCCGAAATGGTCGAAATGATCGAAGCCGCGCGGCAATATCAAAACAACGTGCAGGTTCTTGAAACTGCAAAATCCCTCATTCTGGACACCATAAGGATCGGACGATGATCGACATTAATAGCATCGCAGCACTGAACGTGACGACCAAGGCCACTGGCAAAGGGACGCTCGGCCAAGCCGACTTCCTGAAACTGATGACAACGCAACTTAACGCACAAGACCCCCTCAACCCCATGGATAATCAAGCAATGGTAACACAGCTTTCGCAATTTTCGAGCACGGCAGGTATCGCCGAAATCAACGCTTCGCTGAAAGCAATCTCGGCCAAACTAGAGGGCAGCCGCATCGGTGACGCTGCCACCTGGATCGGTCATGATGCGCTGGTCGCGGGCGATTTCGTCAACCGCGATACTGGCGGCACATATTCGGGACAGGTCAATCTCGACAACCCCGCTGATGTCGTCACGATTGATTTGCTGGATAGTGCAGGTCTGATCGTCAACAGCCAGACCAGCCGTGCCGTGGGCGATGGCCCGCTTGCCTTCACGTGGGACGGCATCGGCGAGAATGCGAGCGCCTCAGGACAATTGCGCGTTCGCGTCACTGCAAAAGACGCCAACGGTGGCACTGTCCCGACAACCACAAACGTCTGGACTCCTGTCACGGCAGTCCAGTCCCCGGCGGGCGGCAGCGCGGCGCGCCTTGTCACTCCCAACGGACTCATTGCCCCCGAAGCCGTTATCCGGCTCGGCTAACAGGAGAAAACCAATGTCATTTTATACATCACTCTCTGGCCTTAAGGCCGCGCAGACTGACCTTGCAACCATATCAAACAATGTCGCAAACGTCGGGTCAGCGGGCTTTAAAAAAAGCCGCGCGATCTTTGGCGATCTGTTTGCCTCAGCGCCCACGCAAACGACGAAGATGATTGCGGGGCAAGGCACGCGTCTCAACGGTATTACGCAACAATTCACGCAAGGAACGCTAGAGGCAACCGACAAAACGCTTGACCTCGCGATTGCGGGCGAAGGGATGTTCCTTGTCAAAGGTGATCCGCCACGCAGCGAATTGAGCTACACGCGAAACGGCGCGTTTCAGGTCGATGTGAACCGCCGCGTTGTCGACACCATAGGCGCAACACTTCAGTTGTTGCCGGTTGATGCAAATGGCAATGTCACGGGCACGGGCCTCGGCGATCTGACGCCGCTGACGCTACCCAGCACGAAGCCGGGTGCACCCACCGTCAGCCTCGCCAATATCTCGATTGGCAGCGACGGTCTGGTCACAGCCACTTATGGCGACGGCAGCAATGAAATGCTTGGCAAAATCGCAATGGCGAGTTTTACTGCGCCCGAAGGACTTCGCCCTATCGGTGACGCGCACTGGCAATCCACGGGCGACAGCGGCCCGCCCGCAATCAATGCCGCAACCAACGGGCCACTGGGGACAATCCGATCGGGTGCCATAGAGCGCGCCAATGTCGACATCACTGAGGAACTCGTCGCGCTGATCGGTGCCCAGCGCAATTTCCAGGCGAATGCCAAAGCCATCGAAACCGCCAGCGCCATGACGCAAACCATTATCAATCTGCGGACATAATGCCCACCCCTTCAGGGGAGGGGCATCAACAAGGAGTTTTTCATGGACCGCCTCATCCACACCAGCCTGTCTGCGATGCGTGCCAACATGGCGCGGCAAGCGGTCACGGCAAACAACATCGCCAACGCTTCAACCACGGGATTTCGCGCGGAAATATCGAGCGCGCGGCCTTTGTGGATCAAAGGTCCTGGACTGCCCGACCGCGCGGTCGCATCAGAAGAAGTGCAAAGTGCCGACATGCGTGCGGCGGCGTTCGTCTCAACCGGGCGCCCGCTCGACATTGCAATCAATGGCAACGCAATGCTCGCGGTTCAGGGCGAAAATGGTGACGAAGGTTACACACGACGCGGCGACCTCATGGTCTCGGCATTGGGCTTGCTGACGACAGGCGACGGACATCCCGTGCTGGGCGAAGGTGGCCCTGTGACCGTCCCGCCAGCTGACCAGCTCCGCGTCGATGGCGATTGCACACTCTGGGTCGTACCACCGGGTGGCGACCCCAATGCCCCGCAAAAGATTGACCGGCTGAAACTCGCCAGCCCGACAGGCTCGATTATTGCCAAACATATCGACGGACTTTTCCGTGTGAAGGATGGCGGCGCGCTGCCCGCCGACCCGACCGCAACGGTCAACGCGGGATCGCTCGAAGGATCGAACGTCAACCCAACCACCGCGCTTGTCGATATGATCGAGGCCGCGCGCAGCTGGGACACGCAAATCAAACTGCTCACCACCGCCCGCGATCTCGACACTGAAACCGCCAGTCTGATGCGGCTGCCTTCTTAAGGAACGATAATGTCCAACACTGCTCTCCACGTCGCGCGGACGGGGCTCGATGCCCAGAACCAGCGCATGCGCGTCATCGCCAACAACCTCGCCAACGTGAACACAAACGGCTTCAAACGCGACCGTGCGACGTTTGAAACGCTCAGTTATCAGAACATCACATCGCCCGGTGCGCCATCGTCCGAAGCGAATAAATATGCCGTCGGCCTGTCACTCGGATCGGGCGTGCAGATGACTGGCACAGCGCGGATCGATACGCAGGGATCGTTCACGACGACCGGTAATTCGCTTGATCTCGCCATTGAAGGCAATGGCTATTTTCAGGTGCTGATGCCCGATGGTCGCACGGGATATACCCGCGCGGGCGATTTCAGCCTGTCTGCTGATGGCAAGCTCGTCACTGGCACCGGCATGCCCGTCCAGCCCGAAATCCAGATTCCCGACGGCGCACAGTCGATCAGCATTGGTGCGGACGGCACTGTTTCGGCGAGCGTTTCGGGCACGAGCACTGAACTTGGCAAAATCGAAACCGCGCGCTTCGTGAATGCGGCGGGGCTTGAGAATATCGGCGACAATCTCCTCACCGAAACCGCCGCCAGTGGCACCCCGCAAGTTGGCGCGCCAGGCAGCGAAGGGCGTGGTGCGCTGCGTTCGGGTGCACTCGAGGCGTCAAACGTCAATGTCGTCGAGGAACTGGTCGACATGATCGAGACGCAGCGCGCCTATGAAGTGAATTCGAAAATGATTTCCGCGACCGATGAAATGTTGAAATATGTCAATCAGCAGCTTTAAGGTCGCGGGTGTAGCTGCGTTGCTCCTGCTCACCGGGGGCAAAGCGCCCAAGCCCGATTATGCGCCGACACCTGCACCGGCAACTGTCGAATGGCACGCAAACGGCGCAATCTATCAGGCAGCATCGGGTTATGCACCGCTCACCAGCGGGGCGCGCGCGTCCATGGTTGGCGATGTGCTGACCATTTCGCTAGTCGAACGCACTGCTGCCACCAAATCGACATCCCAGACGACGGACCGGGGCGGCTCCATCGGTCTCACCCCGCCGACCACGGGTCTGCTAAACTTGTTCAAACCCAGCGACATCACCGCATCGGGCACGAACGCGTTCAAAGGTCAGGGCCAGACCGCGCAATCCAATGCTTTATCGGGTGAAATTACAGTCACCATCGCCGCTGTTTATACCAACGGCACGATGCTGGTGCGTGGGCAAAAGCTGGTCACGCTCAACCGCGGCGATGAATATGTACAGGTTTCGGGCATCGTGCGCGAGGCCGACATTGGCAGCGACAATCGCGTGGCCTCCACCCGCATCGCCGATGCCCGGATCACTTACACCGGCAAAGGCGAAATGGCCCGCGCAAGTCAGCAGGGCTGGCTGCAACGCTTTTTCAGCAAAGTGAGCCCGTTCTGATGCGCTGGCTACTTCCAATTTTTGCCCTCTTTGCGACCCCCGCGCACGCTGACCGGATCAAAGACCTCGGCACGTTCGAAGGGCTGCGGGTCAACCAGATCACAGGGTACGGCGTCGTCGTCGGCCTTGCGGGCACAGGTGATGACAGCCTCGATTATTCGACTCAGGGCGTCAAAGGCGTCGTCAGCCGCTTTGGCCTGACGCTGCCGCCCGGCATCAACCCCAGTCTGAAGAATGCGGCGGCGGTTATCATCACCGCCGAACTCCCCGCTTTTGCGAAACCTGGTCAGCGGCTCGACATTACCGTGTCTGCACTCGGAAAAGCTAAATCACTGCGCGGCGGCACGCTTGTCATGGTGCCATTGCGCGGCGCGAACGGACAGATTTACGCAATGGCGCAAGGCAATCTGGCGGTCGGTGGCTTGGGCGTTGATGCCGCAGATGGATCGAAGCTGACCGTCAACGTGCCGAGCGCAGGCCGCATCCCCGGTGGCGCGACAATCGAACGCGCCGTCGCATCGGGCTTTGCCGATAGCCCCGTCATCACGTTCAACCTGTCCGAAGCCGATCTGACAACGGCGCAGCGCGTGGCCTCTGCTGTCAATCGCCTGATGGGCGACGGCAAAGCGCGCGCGATCGACGCCGTGTCCGTCGCCATCGAGGCACCACCGGGGGCCGAAAGCCGGTCGATGCTGATGTCGCTGATCGAGAATATTGACGTGAACCCGGCCGACGCGCCCGCCCGCGTTATCGTCAATGCGCGGACCGGAACCGTTGTGATCAATGGTGCGGTACGGATTTCCCCCGCAGCCGTCAGCCACGGTAAACTAACAGTACGCGTCGAAGAAAACCCGCGCGTATCGCAACCTGCGCCTTTGTCGAACGGCGAAACCGCGCTCGAACCCAACAGCGACATTAAAATCGAAGACGCGCGCAACCCGATGTTTAAGTTCAGCCCCGGCGCGTCGTTATCGGACATTGTAGCGGCGGTGAACCGCATCGGCGCCTCATCGGCGGATCTTGTCGAGATTTTGCAGGCGCTGAAACAGGCAGGTGCCATGAAAGCGGAGTTGATTGTGTTATGATGATCTCAGCAACATCACCAACGGTACCATCCGCGCCACCGTCCGCGATCAGGGAAACGGCCCAACAGTTCGAAGCCATCTTCCTTCGCCAGATGATCGCATCAATGCGCAGTCCCTCGCTCGGCGACGACCTGTTCGGGTCTGATGCGTCAAACCAGTTCCGCGATATGTCCGATGCACGCCTTGCCGACAGTATGGCGGGCACGTTCGGCATTGCCCAGCTCCTCGAAAAGCAGCTCGTGAAATGAGTAGCGACCTGCTCAACATCGGCGCTTCTGGGCTGCGTGCGTATCGCGCCTCACTTGCGGTCACGGGGGATAATATCGCGAACGCACAAACCGCTGGCTATGCCCGTCGCAGTCTTCGCCTATCCGAAGTGTCAATCGGTGGACAACCCGATTTCCGTTACCGCAACCGCACAAGGTTTGATGGCGTCGACATCAGCGCCACGATCCGCGCCTTCGACACATGGCGGACGAGCGATGCGCGACTTGCCGCATCGGCACATGGCAAGGCTGGAACCGTCGCGACATGGATGACGGCCACCGAAACCGGATTGTCCGACAATGAAACTGGCACGGGCGCATCGCTCGCCCGCATGTTTGCATCGGGAAGTGCACTTGCCGCCGACCCGCTAAGCCGCGCCTCGCGCAGTGCTTTCCTTGCCAGCATTGACGAAACGGCTTCCTCAATCCGCAGCAACGCCCTTGATCTCGCGCGTGTGTCGACGGGGATTGCGGACGGCGCGAAAGCCTCGGTCGATGGCCTTAATGCCAACCTGAAAGCGCTTGCAGACCTAAACCTCGCCATCCGCCGCACATCGGCGGGCAGCACAGCCAACGCCGAACTGTCGGATCAGCGCGATCAGTTGATTGATCGGATCAGCGCACAAACCGACGTCACTATCGACATCGCGGCGGACGGCAGCGCAACACTGACGAAGGCGGGGGCCACACTTGTCGCTGACGGGAAAGCCACCACATTATCGCTCACCGTGGCTGTCGATGGCCGCCTCTCATTCTCGCAAACTTTCAATGCCGTCACGTCGGCATTCACGCCAAGTGGTGGCACGATCAGCGGCCTCGCCGCGTCAGCCAACACCGTCGCTGATCGAAGGGCAACACTCGACACGCTCGCAACCGACCTCGCGACGGCGCTCAACATATGGCACACAGGCGGACGGACGCCCGGCAATGCCAGTGGCACCAATCTCCTCGACGCATCGGGCGGCGCCATTGCGCTTGCTGCCCTCGTCACTGACCCCACACAGGTCGCCGCCGCCGATGCCGGTGGCATCGCAAACGGTAATCTCCTCGCGCTATCGGGCGTCCGCACTGGCAGCGGCGTCGAAAACCAATGGGCGGCGCTTGTCGCCAATCAGGCGCAAACCACCGCATCTGCCCGGGCCGACGAAACACGCACGTCGGCGCGCAAAGACACGGCAGATGCAGCGCGTGATATGGTCGAAGGCGTGGACCTCGACCGTGAAGCGGCGGACCTCATCCGGTTCCAGCAAGCTTATGAAGCGTCCGCCCGCGTTGTCCAGATGGCGAAGGAAACTGTTGATACCATCTTGAGGTTGTTCTGATGAGTGGCATCCGCTTCCGCATTGATGCTGCCATTGCGCATCAGGCAGCACTTTCAGCCCGGATTGCACGCGGTCAAGCTGACATCTCTTCGGGCAAGCGTATCCAGGCCGCATCGGATGATCCCGCCGCAGCCGTGCGCATTTCGCAACTCCGCCGAACACAGACCAACGAAGCTGCGTGGCGCAGCAATGTCGATAACGGCATCTCCCTTGCCGCCCGCGCCGATGCCATATTGGGCAGCGTCGCCACCTTGCTTGACCGTGCGCGCGAACTGGCAACCAATGGCGCGAATGAAACATTGAGTGACAAAGACCGGGCCACCATTGCACTTGAATTGCGCAGTATCGCTGATGAAATCGACAGCTTGAAACAAGCAACCGACGCGACAGGCCGGCCTGTGTTTCCCACAACGCCGCTACGTTTGCCCGTCGGCGACAGCCTCACATTGACGGCGACGACGTCACTAAGCGACGCCTTTGATGTTGGCGCGCGCGACATCGCAACGATCCTGCGTGATGCCGCGACCGGTATTACGACCAACACCGCGGGGCGCGCAGCCGCGTTGTCCGACGTCACCGCTGCCACCGACCATGTTTCGACCGTGCGCGGCGAACAGGGCGCGCGTGCCGCTCGTTTCGATGCCTTGCGCGACCGGCTTGTCGATTCAGCAACAGCGATTAGCGAGGAGCGCAGCACAATCGAGGATACTGACCTCGCCGCAACCATCGCCCGCGTCCAGACCGACCAGTTGTCGCTCGACGCAGCACAATCACTTTTCGCCCGCATCAACCGCCGGACATTATTCGACTTGCTGGGCTAAATGCCAGAGGATTTCCGTCGTTAACCCTGATGAGCCGCCCGCACTTGGGCCATACCGGGGACCACCGCCACTATGTTTCCAGCCATCGGCCTTGTCGTCCTTATCGTCATGGTGTTCGGCGGGTTCGCTATCACGGGCGGCCACCTTGAACCTGTGCTTCACGCGCTACCCCACGAAATGCTTATCATCGGCGGGGCCGCTGTCGGCGCGCTGATCATTGGCAATTCGGGCGCGCAGTTGAAAGCGCTGGGCGGTGGCGTCGTCAAAATATTCAAGGGGCCGAGCTGGAAAAAGCAGGACTTCCTCGACACCATTTTCCTTGTCTCAAAACTGATGAAAATGCTCCGGGTTGACGGCCCGGTCGCCGTCGAGCCTCATATCGAAGATCCCAAAGCCTCAACGATCTTTGCCGAATACCCGCGCCTGTTGAAGGACACGGCGCTTATCCACCTGATCTGTGATACTCTGAGGCTTGTTGTCGTATCGTCAGGCAATCTCGATCCCCACGCGGTCGAGGATGTTATGGATCACGCAATCAAGACACATCATCATGAAGCGATTGGTCCTGCTGACAATCTCCAGACGCTTGCCGATGCCCTGCCCGCGTTGGGCATTGTCGCTGCTGTGCTTGGTGTTGTGAAAACGATGGGTTCCATCGACCAGCCGCCTGCTGTCCTTGGCGCGATGATCGGGTCGGCGCTCGTGGGCACGTTCCTCGGCGTGCTGCTCGCCTACGGGATGGTCGGGCCGTTCGCGACCAAGGCCAAAAGCATCATCGAATCCGACGCTGCGATTTATGGCGTCGTAAAACAGATCATTGTCGCCACCCTTCACGGCCATCCGCAGCCGCTTGTCATCGAGGCCGCACGTGCCGGACTCGCACATGCCGTGCAGCCGAGTTTTTCCGAAGTCTTCGACGGAATGCGGGGTAAGTGATGGGCAAATTCGATTTCGAATTTAGGGCGTGCCGGGGGCACGGTCTGCCCGTCGCTCTTTCCATTGACCGCGAGGTCACATGGTAATGGCTTCCAAAAGCAAAAACGAACCAGCCCCGCGCCCCATCATCATCAAAAAGATCATCGATGGCGGCCATGCAGGTCATCATGGTGGCGCTTGGAAAGTCGCCTATGCCGATTTCGTGACCGCCATGATGGCGTTCTTCCTTCTCATGTGGCTGCTTGGTGCAACCACCGAGAAGCAACGTAAATCGATTGCCGATTATTTCGCACCAACGCTGATCACGAAAAAAGAAGGCGCGGCGGGCGGCCAAGGATTGCTCCAAGGCGATTCGATCATGGCGCGCGATAATCTCGCGACGTCAGTTGCGGGGACCGGAACGCGGGCGATCCCGGTCTCGCGTGATCAGGATCGCAACAACTTCAAGGACATCGCCCGCGCTTTGAAAGTCCGTATGGAAAGCAGCGATGCACTCAAACGTCTGATGAAGAACATCCGTTTTACCGAAACACGCGAGGGTCTGCGCATCGATATTGTTGACGAGGCCGATTTCTCGATGTTCGGCAGCGCAACCGACAGGCTGCTTCCCCCAGCACGCGGTCTGATCGGCGAGGTCGCGCATGTCGCGCGCGATCTTCCCAACGACCTTATTGTCCGCGGACACACCGATGCCCTGCCTTATGCCAGCGGGAAAGGCATGAACAACTGGATGCTTTCGACCGCCCGCGCTGAAGCTACACGGCAAGCGCTCGTCATGTCAGGCATCATGCCAAGTCGTTTTGCGCGCATCGAAGGGGTCGCAGACCGTGAACCTTACGCGCCCGAAAATCGCTTCGATCCCAAGAACCGGCGGATGAGCATTACATTGGCGTGGTCAGGGTCGGGCGGTTAATGGGCTAATGACTTGTTAATATCCTCAACCATCTTCTTCGCGTCCGCCAGCAGCATCATCGTCTGGTCCATGTAGAACACGTCATTGTCGACGCCTGCATAGCCCACGCCGCCCATGCTGCGCTTGATGAAGAACACCGTCTTTGCTTTTTCCACATCGAACACGGGCATGCCATAAATCGGTGAAGTTTTGTCGGTTTTCGCCGCCGGGTTCACGACGTCGTTCGCGCCGATGATGAAGGCGACGTCAGCCTGCGCGAACTCGCTGTTGATGTCTTCAAGCTCGAACACTTCATCATAGGGGACGTTGGCTTCGGCGAGCAGCACATTCATGTGGCCGGGCATTCGTCCGGCGACAGGGTGAATGGCATATTTGACTTTCACGCCCTCTTTTTTGAGCAGGTCGCCCATTTCGCGCAGCGCGTGCTGTGCCTGTGCGACCGCCATGCCGTAGCCGGGTACAATAATCACACTTTCGGCTTGCTGCATCATGTAAGCGGCGTCTTCGGCCGAGCCACGTTTCCACGGGCGTTGTTCCTTCGCCTCGCCGCCAGCGCTTGCGACCGCACCAAAACCGCCTGCGATCACGCTGATGAAGCTGCGGTTCATTGCCTTGCACATGATATAGCTCAAGATTGCGCCTGAGCTGCCCACCAACGCGCCGGTGATGATCATCGCACTGTTATGCAGCGTGAAGCCCATCGCCGCCGCCGCCCAACCCGAATAGCTGTTGAGCATCGACACAACGACCGGCATGTCCGCCCCCCCAATCGGGATGATCAGAAGGAAGCCGATCAGGAAGGAAAGCGCCACAATCGCCCAGAACGCCCAGTCCGGCGCGGGGTTGGTGTGTGCAAACACCGCGATCAGCCCAAGGATTGCGACCAGCGTGCCCAGATTAATGACATGGCGTAATGGCAAAATAATTGGCGCGCCTGACATCTTGCCCGCCAGTTTCAGGAAGGCAATGACCGAGCCCGAGAAAGTAATCGCGCCGATTGCAACGCCAAGACCCATCTCGACACGCGCAACGGGGTGGATCGTGACGATGTGGCCAAATGCTTCTGCATAACCAGGGCCAGCCTTCAAATGCGTGTCATAAACACTTGCAATCCCAAAGGTTTCAGGATCCAGATAGGCCGCAACGCCGACAAGCACGGCCGCCAACCCAACCAGCGAGTGAAACGCCGCAACAAGTTGTGGCATGTCGGTCATCTTGATACGCCGCGCAGTGACAATACCAATGACAGCACCAACCGCGATTGCGATCAGGATTTCGACAAGACTGGCAACCTGAATGAACGCCAGCGTTGTCCCGACAGCAATCGCCATGCCGATCATGCCAAGGCGGTTGCCCCGTTGCGACGTCGACGGTGATGACAGCCCGCGTAACGCGAGAATGAAGCACACCCCGGCAATCAGGTAAGCAAGCGGAACCCAGGCGGGTAATTCGTGCGACACCGTCTAGCGATCCTTTTTCTTATACATGGCAAGCATTCGCGCCGTGACAGCAAAGCCGCCGAAGATATTTACGCTGGCCAGAACGATCGCGATCAGGCCGAGCCATTTTGAACCACCCCACGTCAGCGGCGATCCATAAGCAAGCGGCGAAGCTGCGATCAGCGCGCCAACAATGATAACGGACGAAATCGCATTGGTCACCGCCATCAACGGCGTGTGCAGCGCCGGCGTGACGGACCAAACGACATAATAGCCAACAAAACAGGCCATCACAAAGATAGAGAGAATTGAGATAAAGTCCATTTGTCTAAGCTCCCTGCAACCGCTGGATCACGCCGCTGCCTTCACTGGATGCGTCATATCACCGCGCCCAGCCAATAGGCCTGCAATCGAGATGTCCTCATCGATTTCGTCCCAGTGCAGCCCGCAGCGACTCAGAAAGCAATCATTTCGTTGCGCGGGCGTCGCATGAAAAAGGCGCGGAAACCAAGCAAGCGGGATGCCAATCGTTCGTCCATCTTCGAGGTCCACCCACATCGAGTCTTCGTCGAAATGAACAGCGGTCGGTTCGGGCGATGTTGCCATCGGATCAGTCGAAAAAGTCATTCCACGCCCTTTCAAATAAATCACGATTTGTTTCAACAAGGCGGCGTGCCCGGTTCAAGTCGCGCCCGTTCAAGCCACGATTGTAGGCCATCAATACATCGGGTGACAGCCAAAATTTGGCTTCGTCGCGTTCTAGTTTGGCATGGATATGCACGGGTTCACGCGGATTACCCTCGTTCCCATAGAAAAGGAACTTGAACCCATCGATCCGCAGTACAACCGGCATCAGCCCGCCAACAACCTCTCATGCACGACCTTGCCGCCTTGTGTCAGGCGGATCGCGTTTCCGATTTCCTCATCGAGCACCGGTTTACCCTGTTCCTTGTCCCAGAATGCCTGAATGAAAATGAACAGGTTGCGTGCGAACAGGGCGCTGGCGTCTGTCGCCAACCGTGATGGCACATTTCTGTGCCCGACGATCTTTACGCCATGAACCTCGACGACCGAGTCCGCAACTGCGCCTTCGACGTTGCCGCCGCTTTCGACCGCCAAATCCACAATCACCGACCCCGGCTTCATGCTCGCGATCTGTGCGTCGGATACCAACCTCGGCGCGGGCCGTCCGGGGATCAGGGCGGTGGTGATGACAATGTCCTGCTTGGCGATGTGCGACGAAACCAAGGCTGCCTGCGCCGCCTTATACTCGTCGGACATTTCGGTCGCATATCCGCCCGACCCTTCGCCTTCGATGCCTTTCACGTCCTCAACGAAGATCGCTTTTGCCCCAAGCGACTCGATCTGCTCCTTGGTCGCCGATCGCACATCGGTTGCCGAAACTTGCGCGCCCAGCCGTCGCGCCGTCGCAATCGCTTGTAGTCCAGCCACGCCAACGCCCATCACAAACACGCGCGCCGCGTTGATCGTGCCCGCCGCCGTCATCATCATGGGAAATGCGCGGCCATATTCACCCGCAGCGTCGAGAACGGCCTTATATCCGCTAAGGTTCGATTGCGATGACAATATGTCCATGCCCTGCGCGCGCGTAATCCGCGGCATCCATTCCATCGCCAGTGCCTCAACACCAAGCAGAGCATATTCATCGACGCGCGCGCGCTCTCCGAACGGATTGAGCCCCGCGACCAACCACGCGCCTTTTTTTACGCCTTTAAGTGACGCCGGTGTGGGCCCGGCCACACCAAGCAAAATGTCTGCATCATTGATCGTATCGGCACGCGACCCGACAGTGGCACCTGCCGCTGCCAAATCGGCATCAGCAACTGACGCACCAGCGCCAGCCCCGGTTTCAACTGCGACGCTCGCACCAAGGGCAATAAATTTCTTTACCGTCTCGGCACTGACTGCCACCCGCCGTTCGCCTTCGGCCGTTTCTTTCAGGACCGCGATTTTCACCGGGTGATAAAGAAAATAACGAGCGCCGTGACCAGCGCGGTCGCGACCGACCCGAATTTCAGCCACCAGATAAACCGCACATAAGATTCGGTGTGTGCGTTCAGATCGCCGCTTGTTTCGCCATTCCCCGCCATTTGTGCCCTCATTGATGGTTATTCAATAAGAGCCTTAACCGCGACCTTCGTTCCCCTCAAGCCCAAGCTGCACCGCACGGCACAACTTCCGCTTTCTCGCGCATGAACAATCACTTCAGCATTTCGACAACTGATCGTCCGTAACGGCGATTCATCGGAATTTTACCGTTGGGGGATAAAACATGTCCTTGATTGGGACAATATTGGGGACGGACTTGGCGCCGAACGGGACACGCATGTTGATGCTCGTCGATAACGAACCGGCTCAAGTCCGGTTGGTCTCGGCGCTTGCCTCGCGAGCCGGATGGCGGACAATCGCCATTTCAGACAATGAAACCGCGATTGCGACGCTGGGCACGCGCGATGGCATGATGCTCGATGCGATCCTGATTGATCGCTGGGGTGATGGCGTCGCCGACTTGATTTCCGAACTGCGCGCGCGTCGCCCGATGCTGCCTATACTAATGCTGACGGCCACTGATTCAGTCGCAATTGCGGTCGAAGCAATGCGCGCGGGTGCATCCGATTTCCTCGTGAAGCCCATCGCGCCGGACCGTCTGCTCGCCGCACTCGAAGCCGCCATGGCCGAAGGTGCGAGCAGTGGCGAACTACGCCCGCTTTCCGAAAAAATCTCTGCGCCATTGGGCTTTGACGAAATCGTGGGATCAGCCCCGAAATTCCGGGCCGCGCTCGCAATCGCCGCAAAAGCTGCACGCGCACGTGTGCCGATGCTGGTTGAGGGCGAAAGTGGCGTTGGCAAGGAAGTCATTGCCGAAGCGATCCACGCTGCAAGTCCCCGCGCCAAAAAACCATTGGTCACGGTGAATTGCGGCGCAATCCCCGCCAATCTCGTCGAATCGGAATTGTTCGGGCACGAAAAAGGTGCTTTCACAGGAGCATTCGCGCGCCAAGTCGGCAAATTCTGCGACGCCGACGGGGGCACACTTTTTCTCGACGAAGTCGGCGACCTGTCGCTGGACGCACAGGTCAAGCTCCTACGTGTACTACAATCAGGTGAAGTTTGCCCCATCGGCGGCCGCGCTCGCGAAGTCGATGTCCGCATCGTCGCCGCAACCAACCGCACCTTGATCGACGAGGTCGCCGCCGGGCGTTTTCGCGAAGATCTTTATTACCGCCTTGCCGTGGTTCAGGTTACCATCCCGCCGCTTCGCGACCGCAGCGGCGATGTCCCCGCGCTTGCCCGCCATTTGCTTGCACGCATTGCTAAGCAGCCGGGCCTGCGCGAATTGGGCATTACCGATGAGGCGATGTCGCTGCTGGGCAGTTATGCATGGCCGGGCAATGTGCGCCAGCTGCAGAACGCACTTTTCCGCGCCGCCGTCCTGTGTGATGGCGACGCCCTGACCGCGACCGATTTCCCACATATCGCAAGCCTGTTGGTCGCTGGCGCACCACTAGCCGATCATGGCCCGCAAGCGGCGGGCGTCACATTGTTCAACTCGGACGGTAATATGCGTGCGCTTGATGCCATCGAAGCCGATGTTATTCGTCTTGCCATCGGCCATTATCGTGGCCGCATGACCGAAGTCGCGCGGCGATTGGGGATTGGCCGATCAACGCTCTATCGCAAATTGGCAGAACTCGGGATCAGCGACGCGGC
>JAYTWA010000105.1:0-3781 GCA_043743675.1 Sphingomonadales bacterium | reverse complement strand
CTGAGGCTGCAGCGCGCAAGGCGGCGACTTCGGCCGAGGCAGAAATGTCCAAACTGACGGACCGGCGCAGTGTCATCGAACGCGCGATGTTTGACCCGGCATCGGCAACAGGACCAGACGCTAAGCTGACGATGAGCGAACTGATGAAGCAGCTTGCTGACATTAATACGCAGATCGATGCGGCGGAATCACGCTGGCTGGCGGCGTCGGAGTCGCTTACTTAAACTTTCTTGCGCGTCAGTGTTTTGCCCCATTTTATGAAATATTTTTCGAAATAATAAGTCGAAAAATGCGCGAGTGCGAACGTCGCGGCGACGAGAATCGGGCGTTTGAGATAGCGCTCAAGGTCTTCCCCGCTGCCTAGCCATGTCGACGATAGCAGCCCGTGAAAGACATAAAGCGCATAGGATATGGCGGCGACATAGAAAGCGGGGCGGGAGGTCAGCAGCTTTTGGAGCGTTGCAGGCGCACCGGCGAGCGTTGATCCGACCAGCAAAGCGACGGCATAGGGGCGCAGGTACGCGAGCGAGGTATCTGCGAAATAGCAGGCGGCAAGCGCGATGATCGCCGCGACCCATGTGTTCGCATTCGTCAGCAATGCCTTTGCGCGGAAGCCAAACCAACCCGACCAGATGAGCGCGACCAAGGCGCCAGCAAGGATTTCGTCAATGCGGAACCAGGTAACGATACTGAAATGTGCACCGGTTGCGATGCGTGCAGCCGTTACGGCAAGCCCAAAGAACGGCAATGTATAAAGTGCACGGCGACCGAACAAGGCAACACCAAGTGCGATGGCGACATAGAATTGAACCTCGACACCCAGACTCCAGAGATGTCCACCCGCATTGAACAAGGGCACTGGCGGCAGGTTTGCATAAAACAGCATATTTGGGAGAAGCAGGTCCGGCGTGCGTCCGCCATCAATGATAAATGCCGCGATGACGCCGACCCATGCCAGCGGCAAAATCCGGAATGCGCGGCGGATGATAAACGCACGCGGGTCGGGGCGCTCGACCAAAAATCGCGTGATCAGGAACCCGGACAGTGTAAAGAACACTGCCATACCAAACAGTCCTGCGGCTTCATTGCTGTGCGGGATCAGAACATTGAGCGGGAGCAAATGCCCCGCAAGAACGGCCACTATGCTGACCGCGCGCCAGCCATCGAGCGTGGCGAGGCGATCGCCGCTTACCAGCCCGGTCGCGTCATCCAAAAGTGTTGCACTGCGCCGGATCACCCGTTTTCAATCCGCGCATGAGCCATTCTTGCCGTTGCGCCGACGAACCGTGCGTGAAACTTTCGGGCACGGGGCGCTGGCCACCCGCACGTTGCAGCGTGTCGTCGCCAATGGCCTGTGCCGCGCGAAGCCCTTCTTCGACATCGCCCGCTTCAAGCAGATTCCGGTCGTTTGCGGCCCAGACGCCGGCGTAGCAATCGGCCTGAAGTTCCATTGCGACTTGTAGTGCATTGCCCTGTGCGCGGTTGCCGCGTTGCTGGGCGCGGTTCACTTGATCGGCAGTGCCATCGAGATTCTGAATATGATGGCCGACTTCGTGCGCGATGATGTAACCGATCGGAAAATCGCCCGGCGCATTGAAACGCGTTTTCATTTCTTCGAAAAACTGGGTGTCGATATAGATTTTACGATCGGCGGGGCAATAGAATGGTCCCATCGCCGACTGCGCCGCACCACAGCCTGACTGGCCATTGCGACTAAAGAACACAAGCGTTGTCGGCGTATAACGCTGCTTTGACGCCGTAAAAATTTCGGTCCAGCGCCGCTCGGTCGAGCCGAGCACTTTGAGCGAGGTGCTTTGTATGGCGCTCAATTGGCCGGGGGCTGATGCTTGTCCGGGAGCCCCTTGTTCGCTGGGCGCAAGCAGGGGGCCGGTGCCGCTCATCATATTGGTGCACATGCTGAGTGCAAGCGCACCGACGCCGAGAACGACGAGGCCACCGCAGCCAAAACGACTGAAAACGAAGGGAACAATCATGCCGAGCAGCCCCAATCCACCACCGCCGCCAAAGCCGGCTTGCGACGATCCCGGTGCCTGAATCTCGAAATTGCCGCTTTCCTGTTCGTCGTCGAGGCGCATATTCTTCTCCTATTACGCACGGTTTAGCGCAAAGTTCGGCTCGGACAAGTTTGCTGCGGACGTTGGTGACAATGCGTTTTATTCTGGTTTCGATGATGAAGCGGCCATGCGGCAATCGGGGGTAACGGAATGCACTGGCTTTGGCGTGTTTGACGACGATGGCGCGGACATTAAACTTCTGCGCACCATTGGGGATAGCACTCGAAATAATCCTGCCATCGCTGGCAAAAAAATTCTTGGTTAGGCGCTCAGTGGTCGTCTCATTGCTTGATATAACGCCGTTCGGGTAAGCTCAAAACCAGAGCATGCGCCGTTTCAGCTCAAAAAACACTGGTGCCCCTGGCCGGACTCGAACCAGCACATCTTTCGATACCGCATTTTGAGTGCGGCGCGTCTACCAATTTCACCACAGGGGCATGTTAAATCCACTTAGTCGGTGAAACCCTGTTGGCAACCGCTTTGATATAGAAAGGCAAATAAACTGGCGTTTGCTGCTTAGAGGGGCACTCAATTTCCGGTGCCAATTACAATCATGATTTTTTAATTGGTGCACTCGGAGGAATTCGAATCCCCGACCCCTGCCTTCGGAGGGCAGTGCTCTATCCAGCTGAGCTACGAGTGCTTCACCAACGCCTTAGCAATGCAATGCCCACCCTGCTACTCTTAGTTTAGTCCACCCCTACTTTGCCGACGCAAGTTTGATCGGCTGAAACTTGCCGAGGCCACAGCTTGGCCCCTGGCTCAAATCGGGTGAGGACAGCACGGTGATGATATCGACCGAACACAGCTGACTGAGTGATGTTTTGTACAGGAAGCGCTCTTCGAAGCCGAGGCGCGGGCAACTGTTGGGTAGAGTGTTGCGGTAAATCTTGCCGCCGCCCATGTCGAAATCGATTGTGCTGTCGCCGTAAACGCGCGTGCTGCGGATGTTGCGCAGGGGGACGCAATCGAGGGCTTTGCCTATAGGCGTGGCTTCGGGCGGGGTGTTGCGGACGCGCGCGACGGCAGTGCCAGCAACTGTGGCGAGAACAAGTGAGGCGATAGCAAGACTACGCATTGGGGGCTCCTTTCCGACTCTTGGGCACAGACTGCGCCGGATTTTCTGACTTGGGCCTGAACGTGCAGAGGTCCGCCACCGGACAGCGCCAGCATTCGGGCGTCCGAGCTTTGCAAAGATAACGACCGTGCAAGATCAGCCAGTGATGTGCGGCATTACGGAAAGGGTGGGGAGTCTGTTTTTCAAGGATCTTCTCGATGGCTGGTGGGGTCTTTCCCTTGGCAAGGCCCGTGCGGTTGCTGACGCGGAAGACATGGGTATCGACCGGAAAGGTCTCGGCACCCAGCGCGACGTTTAGCACGACATTGGCGGTCTTGCGCCCGACACCGGGAAGCGTTTCGAGCAAGTCGCGGTCCACCGGCACTTCACCGCCATGCTGATCAACAAGGATTTGCGAGAGCGCGATGACGTTCTTTGCCTTGTTGTTGAACAGGCCAATGGTGCGGATGTGATTGCGCACGACCTCAAGCCCGAGATCAAGCATGGCCTGCGGATTGTCGGCGGCGGCGAACAGCGCGCGAGTCGCTTTGTTCACGCCGACATCTGTTGCTTGCGCAGAAAGGACGACGGCCACCAGAAGCGTGTAGATATTCACGGATTCCAGCTCGGTTTCAGGCGCGGGATTGGC
>JAYTWA010000104.1:0-2737 GCA_043743675.1 Sphingomonadales bacterium | reverse complement strand
TCGCCAGCAACGGCCCGATGCGATCCGTGGGCGAGGCCGTGGGCGGCGTCGTGAACAAGATTTACCGGATTTACGAAAAGGCGTTGTGAGGCACTTTTTCAATAATTACAGCAAAGCCCTCATACGCATCTAGCGCAGATCAACCCACGTCGCAGCGTGATCGCTGGCCTTTTCGCGGCCCCGAAACTCCTTGTCGACACCCGCATCAACCAGCCGATCCGCCGCTTCGGGGCTGAGCATCAAGTGGTCGATCCTGAAGCCCGCATCGCGTTGCCAGCCGCCCGCTTGATAATCCCAGAATGTCCACGGCGGATTGTGCGGGTGTCGTGCAAGCACTGCGTCGGTCCACCCTTGCGCACAGAGCCGCCGGAATGTAGCGCGGCTTTCGGGCTGCATCAGCGCGTCATTGGCCATGGCTTGCGGGTTGGCGATGTCCATGTTCGTCGGGATGACATTATAGTCACCCGCGAGGACCACCGGCACTTCGATCGTCAGCAATTCCGCCGCCCGCGCGTTCAACCGCTCCATCCAGCGAAGTTTATAGTCAAATTTCGGCCCCGGCTGAGGATTGCCATTGGGGAGGTAGATACTCGCGACGCGAATGCCCAAAACGTCAGCTTCAATATAGCGGCTGTGGTCATCCTCAGGCTCGCCGCCCAAACCTTTTTGCACTTCGACCGGCGTTTCACCGCGCGCAAGAATAGCGACACCGTTAAAGCCTTTTTGCCCGTGCCACACCGCGCCATAGCCCGCGGCCTCGATGTCGGCGACAGGGATCGTCTCATCGCTCGATTTCAGTTCCTGAAGACAGACAATGTCCGGTTTGGTCTCATCAAGCCATTCGATGAGGCGTGGCAGACGCGCCTTGATCCCGTTTACATTGTAAGTGGCGATTTTCAATTTGGACGCACTAAACCGAAAAGCTCGATCCGCAACCGCAACCGCTGGCAGCATTGGGATTGGTGACCTTGAACGCAGAGCCGCCGAGGTTTTCGACATAATCAACGGCGGCACCGCTGACGAGGTCAAGACTGATGGAATCGACAACCAGCCGCACGCCATCCGTCTCTGCAATCGAATCGTCACCTTCGACCGCGTCAGCAAGTCCGAATTTATACTGAAATCCTGAACAGCCGCCGCCCTCGACCGAGAGGCGCAGGATGGCAGGTTTATCCTGCTTGGCAGCAATTGCGGCGACACGCGCCGCAGCACTCTTAGTAAGTTCAACCGTCATGCTGTTGAGATAGGCGCGGACATGCCCGCCAGCAACCCGTGTTACTTGATGGGCTGGGCTGGCCCGCCCATGGCAACGTTGCCGCGTGCCTGCATGGCCGTGAGATAGTTCGACGATTGCAAGAAAGGCATCGGGTTTACCGCTGCGCCATCGAGCCGGACTTCATAATGAAGATGATTACCTGTCGAGCGCCCTGTTGATCCCATGCGCGCAATCAAGTCGCCGCGTTTCACTCGCTGGCCGGGCTGCACAAGGATCGCTGACAAATGGCCGTAACGTGTCTGAATTCCGCGGCCATGGTCAAGTTCGACAAGATTGCCATAGCCCGCCGCGCGACCCGCACGACCAACCATACCATCGGCCGTTGCATAGATCGGCGTGCCATAAGGCCCGCGAATATCAACCCCCGCGTGCATCGCAGCGCCGCCACGGAATGGATCGCTGCGGACGCCGAAGCCGCTGGTGAAATCGACAGTATCAACTGGTTTTTGTGATGGGATCGCGACAATGCCCTGCTGTAGCTGATCAAGGCGTTTCCACGATTGGAACAGCGCGCGAAATGCGGGGTCAGGCGCTGCTTTTACGGCAGTCGTGTCAATCGGCTCATAAGGCCCGCCCATCGCGGTTTTGTCTTCGACAATGCGTTGCGCTGGTATACCAAATTGCGCGAGCGTCGCTTCAGTCGTCGCATAACGTGCTTCAACTGCGGCCTTGACCCGCGCGGCCATAGCGATCTGTTTGGCTTCGACAGCGTTGAATGGCGAAATCGTATCGGCAGCACGCGCCGAAACTTTTTGTGCAGAAGCGGGTAGCGACGGCGTGCCTTTTCCTGTCAACACAGCATCAAGAAATGCCTGACGCTGCTCAAGACGCGCAGCATGTGCCGTCGCTTCGGTGCGGATCGCGGCAATGTCTGAACGCATGGATGAAATACGCTGCTGAAATTCCAGCATAGCAACTTCGCGCGACACGGCCTGCATGACAGCAGGCGCCGCGCCGGTCAGTTGTGCCGTACCAACTACTGACAATCCCACTGCGACGGCAATTGCACCAGCGCTTAACGCTTGAATGCGGGATGATATGTGCAAGCGGCGCATTGTTGCGCCATCATGCACAAAAATCTCACGAGACCGGAACAGGGTACGGAGCTTCGAGAGAAGTCCATTTTCCACTGAAAAACGCATACCCAACATTCCAATCCCCGTGCGACCAAAGGGGCCACGACATCATTTTTGACAGCGTAGCGGTTTATCGTTTCAAGAAGACTGGTTTGCCCACCCGTCTCACTGGTCATCGCAATGTAACATCATTTTTCTACTGACAAGGCTGTCAGAAGATTCGGGGGGCAGGGTGCCGCAACCATGCGTTGAGTCGTTGAACTGATCGTCAGACTGCATTCCAATCTTCACGACGGCCCCGCAGAAACCCGGCATTCAGCTGAGCGTGCGTACCGCATCGAGCACTGATTCGGCATGGCCGGGCACCTTAACCTTGCGCCATATC
>JAYTWA010000103.1:0-6566 GCA_043743675.1 Sphingomonadales bacterium | reverse complement strand
GGATTGTTTGAGGAGGGACGCGGGCAGTTCAATCGCTCGCTCGATCTGTTCCGCGCCGACAAAAGCATCCGCTGGCTGATTGCGGGTGTGGACATTGCTTATCTGGCCGAAGCACATCACCCCGCGCCGGTCACAGTCGCCAGCGGCATTGGGCGTGTTGGCGCGAAGTCGTGGAGCATTATGTCGGCAGCGTTTCAGAAAGGCGTCTGCGTCGCGGCCTGCGAGACGACACTGGTTTACACCGATGCAAACGGTCCATGCGCATTTCCCGATGCTTTTCGTGCGAAATTCGACGCAATGAAAGTTGTCGCCGTTTAGTCCGCAAACACAGCGGCGCGTTTGGCCATGTGGGCAGTGACTTGTTCCATCATGTTGGGTTTCCCGATGACGGCCATTTGTTCGGCAGTTTCGGCGAGGAGCATGTCGCGGGTCTCGGCATCATGCGCCATGTTGCACAGCCGCTTTGCACCGCGAATGGCGTGCGGACTTTTTTCGGCAATCGTGTGCGCGAGGTCCATCGCTGCGGCATGCGGATCATCCGAAATGCGCGTGATGAAGCCGTGATGAAGCGCTTCGTCGGCATCAAATTCGCGCGCGGTATAGACAAGCTCGCGCAGGACATCGTCACGCACCAGCCCGCGCCAGATTGCGAAGCCCGCCATGTCAGGCACCAGCCCCCAATACGTTTCGCGAATGGCAAAGCGTGTGCCCGGCGCGGCAATGCGAATGTCGGCCCCCATCATGATCTGACACCCGCCGCCCATTGCGACGCCGTGCACGGCTGCGATCACGGGCATAGGGAGTTGCCGCCATCCCCATGTTACGTGCTGCGGCAGGATTGATCCCTGATCATTGCGGTCGGGGCTGGTGCCGGAACCGCCGGCTGCCATGCTCGCCATGTCGAGGCCTGCGCAAAATGCTTTGCCTTCGCCTGATAGGACGACGCAGCGGACGTCTTTGCGGTCCGCCAACGAATCGATGGCTGCACCAATGCCCTCGAACATGGCCGGATCAATGGCATTCATCTTGTCGGCGCGGTTCAGACGGACATCGGCAATCTGGTCAGTGACTATAATCGAAACGCGGTCGTTCATGTCTTGCTCCAATAAGCATCGCGGATCAGGCGTTTGTAGAGTTTGCCCGTGTCGTGGCGTGGCAGTTCGGCCATAAAGTCAATGCGGCGCGGGGTTTTAACGCCCGACAGGCTTGCGCGGCAAAAGGCTTCCAGCTCTACCGCGAGCGCATCGCCCGCCGCCGCCATATCGGCGGGCTGAACGACGGCGACAACCATTTCGCCCATCTCGTCATGCGGGGCACCGATAACGGCGACATCGGCAACTTTAGGATGCGTCACCAGCAGGTTCTCGATCTCTTGCGGATAGATGTTCACGCCGCCTGAAATGATCATGAAGCTCTTGCGGTCGGTCAGGTAAAGGTAACCCTCTTCGTCAACCCAGCCGATGTCGCCGAGCGTTGTCCAGCCATGTTGGTTGCGGCTTTCCGCCGTCTTCACTGGGTCATTATGATATTCAAATTGGCGCGGCGCTTCGAAAAAGACCATGCCTTCGGTGCGCGGCGGCACATCATTACCGTCAGCGTCGCAAATGTGCAGCTTTGCCTCGCCAATCGCGCAGCCGACCGATCCCTCATGCGTCAGCCATTGCGCCGATTTGATCGCAGTGAAGCCATTGGCTTCGCTGCCCGCATAATATTCTTCGAGCACCGGTCCCCACCAGTCGATCATCGCGCGTTTGACCGGCACGGGGCAAGGTGCGGCGGCATGGATCGCCACTTTCATAGAGGATACATCATATTTCAGCCGCGTCTCATCGGGCATCTTGAGCATTCGCACAAAATGCGTCGGCACAAATTGCCCTGCATTGCATTGATAACGCTCGATATGCGCAAGTGCCGCTTCGGTATCGAACTTGTTCATCAAGACGACTGTGCCGCCGAGCTTATGCACGGTCATCGTCCAGCCGAGCGGGGCGGCGTGATAAAGCGGGGCGGTGGACAGATAGATGCTATGTGGCCCCAGCCCGAAATAACCTGCGGCAAGCATCGCCAGCGGCGTCACCTGATCGATGTTCGTGTCGGGCAAAGGCGCAGGCATGATCCCCTTTGGCCGCCCCGTCGTGCCGCTCGAATAAAGCATCGTCGCGCCCGCAACTTCGTCGGCAATCGAGGTTTCGAGCATCGGCGCAACGGCATTTTCCCATGACGCAAAGCCTGGAATGTTGCCACCGATCGCATAGCGTGCGACATTTGCGGTCAGCGCTTGTGCGGTTGCGGACAGTCCTGCGCTGGCGACGATCAAGGCCGCTCCGCTGTCACCCAAGATGTAATCGACTTCGCTGGCCGTCAGTTTGGTTGAGACTGTGACGAACAATAGCCCTGCCCGCTGCGCCCCCCATAGCAGCGGATAAAATTCGGCGACATTTTCAATGAAGAACGCCACGCGATCCCAAGGCTTTAACCCTGTGCTGCGGAAAAACTGAGCGGCTTTGTTCGACGCGGCATCAAGTTCGGCATAGGTCATCACCGCACCGGTTTCGGCGACAATGATCGCCGCTTTATCGGGCGTCGCGGCGGCGTGGCGGAACGGGTGCATCGCGGTCTCTCCTGTTGCGCAACCTTACCCCGCTTTACGCAAACGTAAAGCCGTGCTTAGGAGGGGCATGTCTGAATTTGACCCTGTCCGTTTTATCACAGCGATGAGCAGCGCCGGGCATAATGGCATGATGGGCCTTGGCTATCATGCGCATGGACCCGACTGGTGCGAACTCCAGCTGCCTTATCAAGACGAATTGATCGGTGATCCGGCAACAAAGATTCTGGCCACGGGTCCAATCATTGCTCTGATGGACATGGCAACGAGTATTGGGATCTGGCTGAAGTGCGGTAAGTTTTCACCCACTGCGACGCTTGACCTGCGCATCGATTATCTCCGCCCCGCAGAACCCGGCAAGACCGTATATGGCTGCGGCGAATGCTATAAGCTGACACGGCGCATCGCTTTCGTCCGTGGTGCGGCGCATGATGGCGACGCCGCTCACCCCATTGCCCATGTCGCGGGCACATTCATGTTTACCAGCATTGACTAAGTTTGTTTCGCCCTATGCCACGACGATGGGTATGCGGCGCGAGGGAGGTCGCGTTACGATGGCTTACAGCGCGGGACTGCAAGGGCGGCCCGGTTTTCTGCACGGCGGCGCAATCTCTGGACTGCTTGAAAATACCGCTTGGCTGACTGTGCTCGATGCCCTGCCGGAGGGGACACAGCTTAAGCCGATCACCGTGACAGTCGATTTCATGCGCGGTGCGGTTGCCGATACCGAAACCTATGCCGAAGGCGAAATTGTGCGACTCGGTCGCCGTATCGCAAACGTGATTGTGACGGCGTGGCAGGATGACCGCACCAAACCGATTGCGACGGCCAACCTGAAAATGATGATCGAGCGCCCGGCCTCCGCCACGTCTTAGGCGTCGATGCTTGTTCCCACGGCGGCGTTGACCAGCCCGCCATCGACCGTCAGCGTATCACCGACGACATAATCTCCGGCGCGACTGGCGAGGTAGATCGCCGCGGCTGCCATGTCTTCGGGCTCACCGATGCGACCCGATGGAATGCCCTTTGCAACGTCGCCGCCATGGTCGCGCGCGGCGCGGTTCATGTCGGACGGGAACGCACCGGGGGCAAGCGACGTGACATTGATATGGTCAGTTACCAGCCGCGCGGCCATGCGTTTGGTGAGGTAAATCAGCGCCGCTTTCGACGTCTGATAGCTATAGGTATCCCACGGGTTCAGCCGCTGACCATCAATCGATGTGATATTGATGACTTTTGACGGGCGATCTGCACGCGCGGCGGCTTTCAAATGTTCGTGCAACGCCTGCGTCAGGAAAAAGGGTGATTTGACGTTCAGGTCCATCACCTTGTCCCAGCCCTTTTCATCGAAGGTCTCGAATGGCGCACCCCACGCCGCGCCGGCATTGTTGACGAGAATGTCGAGCGATGTTTCATGTTCGGCCAGTTGCGCCGCGAGCGCTTTGCAGCCCGCGACGGTCGAAACATCCTGCGGCAGCGCGATGCAGTTCGGCCCGAGTTGTTCGGCCATTGCAAAGCACGCATCGGCCTTGCGTGATGAAATATAGACTTTCGCACCCTGCGCAATGAAGCCCTCAGCAATCCACGCGCCAATGTTGCGCGATCCGCCAGTGACGAGTGCTACGCGGCCATCGAGCCGGAAGAGTTTTGATGCGTCCATGTTATCCACCCCTTTTTATTGTTTCGCGCGCGATGATCAGCTGCTGGATCTGGCTAGTGCCTTCATAAATGCGGAAAATGCGAACGTCGCGGTAAAAGCGCTCGATGCCGTAGTCCGCGACATAGCCCGCACCGCCGAAAATCTGGACGGCTTTGTCAGCGACGCGCCCGACCATTTCGGACGCGAAATATTTGGCGGCGGCGGCTTCCATCGTGACGTTTGCACCGGCGTCTTTTTCGGCGGCGGTTTGCAGGACGAGGGCTTTGGCGGCGAGGCACTCAGTCTTCATATCGGCGATCATGCCCTGGATCAGCTGATGCTCGGCGATGGGTTTGCCGAACTGAATGCGGGTGGAGGCATAGGCCACGCTGTCGGCAATCAACCGCTCCGCCGCGCCAACGCAGACACCCGCGATGTGCAGCCGCCCGCGATCCAGCACGCGCATGGCGACTTTGAAACCTTCGCCTTCCTCGCCGAGCATGTTTTCGGGCGGCACAGGCACATCGTCAAAATGCACGTCGCAGACATGCGCGCCTTGTTGTCCCATTTTCTTTTCAGGCGTCCCGACGCGGAGGCCGGGCGAGTCAGCGGGAACAAGGAAGGCGGAGACACCCTTTGCCCCGGGTTCGCCGGTGCGCGCCATGACGGTGAACAAATGCGCGCGGTCTGCATTGGTGATGTACCGTTTGGTGCCGGTCAGTTTCCACTGATTACCATCGCGAACAGCGCGGGTTTTGACGTTTGCTGAGTCGCTGCCGACATCAGGTTCAGTGAGCGCGAAACTCGTGATGACCTCGCCCGCTGCAATACCGGGGAGCCATTTCGCTTTTTGTGCGTCGGTACCCGCCATAACGAGTCCTTGGGAGCCGATGCCGACATTGGTGCCGAAGGTGGAGCGCATTGCGGGACTGGTTTTGCCAAGCGCCATGCCGACTTTGACTTCCTCAAGCATGTTCAGGCCAAGGCCGCCATATTCGGGCGCAATCGACAGGCCGAACAGGCCGAGCGCTTTCATCTCCGCGACGAGATCGGCTGGGATGTCATCGGTCTCCGCGACTTCGGCCTCGGCGGGGCGCAGCCGTTCGGTAACAAACCGTTCGACGGTCTCAATCAGCGCGTCGAAGGTTTCAGTATCGAGCATCAATAACCGCTCATCCGCGCCACGCGTTCGGCATGATAGCGCGCGTCGCCGAAAAATTCCTCCAGCGCGCGGTCGCGTTTCATGAACAGCCCGATGTCATATTCGTCGGTCATGCCGATGCCACCGTGCATCTGGACGCCTTCCTGAACCGACAAGCGCACGGCTTTACCCGTCTTGGCTTTGGCGACCGCGACCGCGATTTCGGCGCGCGGATCACTGGCATCGAGCAATTGCTGTGCTTTCAGGACAGTCGCGCGGGCAACTTCCATTTCGCCATAAAGATGCGCGGCGCGATGCTGCAGCGCTTGGAACTCGCCAATTAGCTTGCCGAACTGCTTGCGCTGTTTGAGGTAATCGACGGTCATGTCCATGGCCGCCGCACCAACGCCGATCATTTCGGCAGCGGCACCGACACGTCCCGCATCGAGCAATTTGGTCAGGACCGACCAGCCGCCGTCAACGTCGCCGATCACCGCATCTGCATCCACTTCAACGCCATCAAATGTGACATGGCTGGCGAGTGATGAGTCAACGAGACGGCGCGGATCGGCGGTCTGGCCTGCATCCTTTGGCACCGCGAACAGCGTCAATCCGTCGCTGTCGCCCGCCGTGCTTGCGGTGCGCGCAACGACGATCATCATGTCGGCGACATGGCCGTTCAGCACGAACGCCTTGGTACCCGAGAGTTTGAAGCCGTTGCCGGAGCGTTCGGCTTTGAGCGCGGTCGCTTCTGGGCGGTGCTTCGCGCCTTCGTCGATGGCGAGAGCGATGATGGCCTCGCCGGTCGCGATCTTGGGCAGCCATTCCTCTGACAGTCGCGCACTAGCTTTTAACGCCTCGACGGCGGCGACGGCGGTGGTCAGGAACGGCGAGGGCGTGAGGTTACGGCCAATCTCCTCGAGCACAATCCCGGCTTCGACATGACCCATGCCCATGCCGCCATGCGCTTCGGGGACCATGATGCCCGTGAAGCCCATTTCGGCGAATTGCTTCCACAGGTCACGCGAAAAGCCGGTCGCGTCTTCGCGCATCGACCGCAAATGTTTGACGGGCGCTGCGTCAGCAATGAACGGTTTCGCCGTATCGCGCAGCATGGCTTGGTCTTCGTTGAGGTAGAGTGGCATCGGATTTCCTTATGCGCCCGGAAGGTCAAGGAT
>JAYTWA010000102.1:0-3474 GCA_043743675.1 Sphingomonadales bacterium | reverse complement strand
TAACGGGATCGGGCGGGATCGGCTTGATCGCGGCGTTGGGCAGCGAGACCAAGGCGCAGGGGCGGGTCAAGGTTGGCGATCTTGTCGCGGTCTATTCGGGCACCAACGATCTGCTGAGTCCGCAGGTCGGCAACGATCCGATGTATGCGGGCTTTTCGATCCAGGGCTATGAGACTGAAACTGGTAGCCACGCGCAGTTCCTCATCGTTCAAGCCCCGCAGATGCACAGCGTCCCTGCTGATCTGACGCTGGAAGCGGCGGGCAGTTATGTCCTCAATCTCGGCACGGTGTCGCGTTGCCTGTTCACCACGCTGCAGATCGCGCCCGGGCGGACGCTGTTTGTCGAGGGCGCGGCGACGGGCACTGGCCTTGATGCGTTGAGGAGTGCGGTGCGGACAGGACTTCAGGTAACTGGTCTCGTTTCCAGCCCGGCGCGCGCTGATTTCATCGCGGCCCAAGGCGCAACGGGTGCGTTGGATCGCAAGGATGCGCGCTTCGCCGATTTGTTCAGCATTGTGCCGGACGATGCGGATGAAGCCCGCGCGTGGGAAGCCGCGGGCGCGCCGTTGATTGCTGAATATGAGCGGCTCAACGGTGGCAAGCGGGCGGATTATGTCGTCAGCCATGCTGGCGAAACCGCATTTCCACGAAGTTTCCAGATGCTGGCGGACGGTGGCAGGCTCGCTTTTTACGGCGCATCTTCGGGCTATCATTTCAGTTTCATGGGCAAGTCAGGCACGTCGTCGCCCGAAGACATGCTGCGGCGTGCAGCGTTGCGCGGTGGCGAGGCAGTGCTGATCTATTATGGTCCGCGCTCCACCGATTTGCTTGACGAGACCGGGCTTGAAATCATCGAAGCGGCACGGCGGCTCAACGCGAAAAGCGTCGTCGCTACGACGACCGACGGTCAGCGTGAATTCCTTCAATCACTGGGCCTTGAGGATGCGATTGAGGGCGTGGTCAGCCTTGAGGCAATAGCCCGGCGTGATGGCGAGAATTTTCTCTGGCCCGATACCATGCCGCGCCTGCCCGATGCCAAGACAGACATCGAAGCATTCAAAGCGGCAGTCCGCGATTATCAGGAGCGGGTGATGAAGCCGTTCGGGTCAGCCGTCGGCAAAATTCTGCGCTCGCCCGATAATCCGCGAGGGAGCCCCGATGTCATTTTCGAACGCGCTGGCCATGATACGCTTGGTGTTTCGACGTCGCTGGTCAAACCGTTCACGGGGCGTGTTGTTTTTTCCGAAAACATGTCGGGCCACCGTTTCACATTTTACGCGCCGCAGGTTTGGACGCGGCAGCGCAAGATCATCATGCCGACGGCGGAAATCCTCGGCACGCACCTGTGCAACGCCTTTGAGGTTGCGCGTATGAACGACATGATCGCGGCGGGGCTGCTCGACGTTACCGACCCGCAAGTGGTCGCGTGGGATGCGTTGCCCGAAGCGCATCAGGCGATGTGGGAGAACCGCCATTCGGGCGCGACCTATGTCGTCAACCACGCACTGCCAGCGATGGGCCTGCGGAGCCGCGATGCGCTGCTCGAAATGTGGGCAGCGCAACAGAAATAAAAAGGAGCAAGGTGATGGCGAAGGTAAAGCCCGGAGCGGGCGCGGAAACATTGTCAGTCGCTGGCAGGCTTGGGGGCAAGATCGCCGTTGTTACGGGCGCGGCCGGCAATCTGGGCGGCCATATCGTGCGCCACTATCTTGCCGAAGGCGCGACAGTGATCATGACTGGGCGCTCGCCTGAACGGATTGAGGCCGCGGCGGCTGCGGCACGCGAGGTCAGCGGTGTTGCTGATGATCGGGTGGCAACAGTCGTGCTTGACGGCGCCGATCCACAATCCGTGCGCGCGGGCATTGCCGATGTCGTCGCACGCTTTGGGCGGATCGACATATTGGTCAATAATGCCGGATCGACCGGCCCAAAACAACCGATTGAGATGCTCCCGATTTCAATTGAGGAACTTGCTGCTCTGCAAAAAGCTGGATCGACTGACTCCGAAACCGTCGGGGATGCCGTCCGCAATCTGTTTGGCGTTGCGCTTAATCTCGCGCGTGCTGCTGCCCCCGCGATGGGTGAAGGCGGATCGATCATCAACGTATCGACGATTTTCTCGCGAACGTCCTATTATGCGCGTGCCGCTTATGTTGTGCCAAAGGCAGCGATGAACGCCTGGTCGCGCGAATTGTCGCTGGAGCTTGGATCGCGCGGCATCCGCGTCAATCTGGTCTTTCCTGGGCCCATCGAAAGCGAGCGTATCCGCACAGTGTTCGCGACCATGGACAAGGCGCGCGGCGACGATCCGGGCACCACGGCACAGCAGTTCTTCGATGTGATGTCGCTCGAACGCAGCACCGGCGACAAGCCTAAAGCCAAAACCTATCCGACGCCCGAAGATGTCGCGCAAACCTGTGTCTTTCTGGGCAGCGATGAATCGGCAGCTTACAATGGCCATGATTTCGAGATCACGCACGGCATGAGCGTCCGTAAGGAAGCACGCTCAGTTTATCTGTCGCGGCCCACGATGCGGTCGATGGACGGGACTGGCCTCGCGGTTTTGGTCGCTGGCGGGAATGATTGGGAAGATGCGCTGGAAATTGCAAAAATCCAGATCGAACGCGGCGCCAATGTCCTGCTTGGCCTGCCGCGCCAAGCCAATGTCGCCATTGCCGAAGCGCGCGCCAAACAGGAAAAGATCAGCGACCGCCTGACAATCGTGCGGTTTAATCGTACCGATCCCATCGGCATGGAAGCCGCGCTTGCTGAGTATAGCAAGACCAATGCGCCGATTACGGGCGCGCTGTTCCTGCCGGTCCATGCTGCCGGAGAGCTGACCGGCAATCTTGTCGAAGCCAGCGACGAAGATATTGCGGAATTTTTCGACAGCGAACTTGTCGGCGCAATCGCACTTGCTCGCACGCTGACACGTTATTGGAAGCCCTATGACGCGCTGTTGCAAAGCCCGCGTTTTGTTTTTCTTTCCAACGCGACGGATGGCAAAGGCGATGTGTTCGCCAATGTGCTGCGCGCCGCGACCGAGCAACTGGCGCGGATCTGGCGCGATGAATCGGCAGTCGATGTTGCGCATGGGCGACGGCATTACGCTGAATGGGGCAATCAGATTGTCCGGTTCAACAATGACGAGCCGGAAAATATCCGGTTTGCCGCGGGCCATGCCGCGCGCGTGCTGATGAAAGAAAGCAAGATTGCGGAAGTCACGCTGTATGTTCCGAGCAGCATCGGCGAAGCGACGGGCGCACGTAAGGCAATGCCAGGGTTCAGTGAGAACATCACCGGGCTGCATCTGGGTAAAGTTGCGCTCATTACGGGCGGGTCGGCAGGAATCGGTGGGCAGGTTGCGCGGCTGCTCGCGCTGGCAGGATGCAAAATTATGCTGGTGGCACGGCGCGAGTCCGAACTGGACGCGGCCCGCGCGCGTATTGTCAGCGAGCTAGAGGATATTGGCTT
>JAYTWA010000101.1:0-2909 GCA_043743675.1 Sphingomonadales bacterium | reverse complement strand
ATCATACCACCAAAAGAAAGCCTGGACGCTTTCGATACGATAAATACCAAAGTCGTCCAGCCCGGATGCACGTGGCAAGGACGCGCCGGTCGATATTCCAACACTGTCCTGATTTTAGAGCCGAGTTGCGTCTGAGATGCCTCAAGCCGACATTGCGCCGACAAGCCAATCACGGAACACCCGCACCGGGCGCATCTCAAGCGCACGGGGGCGGCACACGAACCAATAGCTATACGGGCTTTCGACGTTGGCATCGAACAGCTTCACCAGCCGCTCGTCATGCGAATCGTTGAAATGGCTTTCGTGCATGAACGCAACGCCCAGCCCCTGCGCCGCCGCATCCAGCATCAGCTGACCCGAATCATAATGATCGACCGCAGCAGGCTCGAGGTTGTTCAGCTTCATCGCCTTGCGCCATTCGTCAAACGTGTCGGGCATGTCGCGGTGGATAATGACGGTCAGCTCATGCAGTTGTTCGGGCCGCGTGATCGCGCCGGGACCGTTCTTGATGTGCTTTGCCGCAATCGCGAACACCTTGTTCCGGTCAAGCCGTTCGGCGTGCAGCGCGGGGTCGGGATCGCGCGTCAGGATGATCGCCGCATCAATGCCGTCCCCCAGCCGCGTGGAGGCATGGGGCGCGGTATCAAGATCGAGGTGCAACTTCGGATGCGCCGCCCGCAATTCGGCCAATTGCGGCATCAGGCGCTGTGTGGCGAACAGCGGCAACACACCCAGCCGAAGCCGCATAACCTCACCATCGCTCGCCACCGATTCAATGGCATCGGACAGCTGGTCAATGGCGGGCGCGATCAACGCAATCAGCCGTTCACCCGATGTGGTCAGCGCCATCGCCTGATGCCGCCGCTCGAAAAGGTCACGCCCGATAAAGCGCTCCAGCGACTGGATACGACGGCTAAGCGCGGGCGATGACAGTGACAATTCCTCGGCAGCAGCCTTCACCGATCCCGTACGCGCCACCGCAACGAAGGCTTCCACCCCTGACAAGGACGGCAATCGCCGCATAACCCTATGCCTTTTATTGTGCACTGCACGCAAAATTGCGTGCTCGCATTTAGTCCAGACAACATGCGTATTTTAGAGAGCGTTTCAAGATGCATTCTTTGCAAGCGCGATTTTTCTTTTCGCACTTGCAGCATTTCATGCGGCAATGCAGAAAGAAGGTGCCTTTCAGGCATCCTCTCCTATAAACTTTCAAGGCCGGTCCCTCGTGGATCGGCCCTTTTTTTATGCCTCGCGCTGCAATGTGCGCCACGCATAAGCCGCAAGCACCGCGCACGCTACCGATGCGACGAGGTAGGGCAATGGCCGCCACAGCTCATAAAGCCCAATGCCAATCGACGGTCCGAGGACGAACGCTGCGCCGTTTACCGATGTCACACGCCCGGCAACCACGCCTTGCAGCTCTGGCCCTACCGCGAGCGATGACCCTGCGGTATAGCCAGGCCGGGCAAAGCCAAAGCCTGCACACGCAATCGCAAATGCCGTTGCGATCCCGAACAGCGACGTCGCCGACCCGATCATTGCGCACCCAATCGCCGCCAGAATCAGTCCGACCAGCACCAGCGCGCGCGGCTTCATATTAAGCTGCGGAATAACGCCCCATTGCACAAGCAACGCCGCCCCCGCCCCCGCTGTCAGAACAATACCGATGGTCTGCTGTGACAGGATCGTCGCGGGCGCAAGGTTCAGCCGGTCAATGGTCAGAAACGCAATCGCCTGCCCCACCATTGCCTGCGCATGGCCCATGATAAGCCCGACGAGCATCCACGGCCAGATGCGCGGATCAGTCAGCTTGACGCGCTCGGTCGATTTATCCGCAGTAGCTGCTGTCACGCTTGCGCCCGTCAAATTCCCGCCAATCGACGGGTAGCTTGTCACCGCGCCATGCGCCGCACTCCCCGGCGTATCATCGGGCAACCAGCGCCACGTTGCGACCAGCACGACAAAGCCGATGCCCGCAAAGAAATAAGCCGGACCGGCAAGCCCCACACCGGGCAGGACAAAGTAAGAAGCGAGCGCCGGCCCCAAAATCGTGCCCAGCCCAAATGCCGATGCCAGCAGGGTCAGCGCCTTGGTCCGTTCCGCCCGCGTCGTCCGGTCGGCCAGAATCGCTTGCGCCGCCGGGGGAGCAGCCGCCCCGAACAGGCCGTAAATCATCCGCGCGGCAATGAACGCGGCGATGGTGGCAATCGGCGTGATCAGCCCATGAATGCCCGCTGTCAGAAACACACCACACAGCAGCACCGAAACCGAAAAGCCCGCAAGCCCCATCAACACCATCCGCCGCCGCCCTGTCCGGTCGGAACGCCGTGCCCACACCGGGGCCGCAATCACCCAGACGAATGCCGATACCGAAAATGCCGCCGCGATCACGCTGTCGGCGATCCCAAGAGTGCGGCCAATGGCAGGCATGACTGACTGGAGCGCGGTATTCCCCGCGCCGATCGTCAGCATCACCGCAAAAAGCAGAGCGAATTCAGGTGCGATTTTTGGGCGAGTGCGCGGCATGATGGCCTGATAGGCGGATCATGCTGCTTGCGGCAACACGCGGCTTCATTCGTTTCATTGTTGTTTAATGGCGCACCGTTAAAAGGAGGCTGGGGAAGCAGGCAACAATGACCACAGGCAATTCACAACACACGCCGTCAGCGCTTGCCCCTTCGAAACTGCTCTTCTGGATGACGGGCATCGCCCTCGCCCTCGCTGCTGCCCGTGCGGCATTTTCCGGCTGGGACACACCGATCTGGCTCGATGAAACCTACACCGCGACAATTGCCACCCAGGCCAGTTTCAAACAGCTGATCGACTGGTGCCTGCATGAACTCAGCGGTCCGGTTTACTACACGCTGATGTGGCTGTGGGTAAAAGCATTCGGTGCAAATGCTGTC
>JAYTWA010000100.1:0-6685 GCA_043743675.1 Sphingomonadales bacterium | reverse complement strand
CGTCGGTCATATCACCGGCATCCAGCTGTCACCGCGCCCGCCGAGGATAAAGTCAACGATCCGCTCAGCCGCAGCTTCGGACGCTTCCTTTGTGGTATCAATCCGCAGCTCGGGGCGTTCGGGAACCTCGTACGGGCTATCAATCCCGGTGAAGTTCTTGAGCTGTCCGGCGCGCGCCTTCTTGTAGAGCCCTTTCACGTCGCGCGCTTCGGCAACCTCGAGCGGTGTATCAACAAAAATTTCGACGAACTCACCTTCAGGGATCATGGAGCGGACCATATCGCGTTCGGCGCGGAAGGGCGAAATGAACGCCGTCAGCACAATCAACCCGGCGTCGGCCATCAGCGTTGCGACTTCGCCGACGCGGCGGATATTCTCGATGCGGTCGGCTTCGGTAAAGCCCAGATCCTTGTTCAATCCATGGCGGACATTATCACCATCAAGCAGAAACGTGTGGCGGTTCATGAGGTTGAGGCGCTTTTCGACTTCGTTGGCGATTGTGCTTTTGCCCGAGCCTGACAGGCCGGTGAACCAAAGCACGCGTGCTTTCTGATTCTTGAGCGCGGCGTGCGCATCGCGGCTGATGTCAGTTGCCTGCCAGTGGACATTCTGTGCACGACGGAGCGCGAAGTGCAGCATCCCCGCACCAACCGTGCGGTTGGTGATTTTGTCGATCAGAATGAACCCGCCCAAAGCGCGGCTGTCGGCATAGGGTTCAAACACGACTGGCTTATCGGTCGCCAGCTCGACGACACCGATGGCATTCAGCTCAAGCGTTTTGGCCGCAAGATGCGCCATATTATTCACGTTGACGGTATATTTGGGCTGCTGGATGGTTGCGGAGGCCATTTGCGTGCCGAGCTTCACCCAATAAGACCGCCCGACGATCAGCGCGTCATCGTCCATCCACACAATTGTCGCTTCGAACTGGTCGGACACTTGCGGAGGGGCGTCGGCCGTCGCAATGACGTTGCCGCGCGAACAATCGACTTCGTCGGCAAAGCAGATCGTGACCGATTGACCGGCAACGGCTTCGTCAAGCTCACCGTCAAGCGTAACGATTTTGGCGACGGTCGACGTCTTACCCGATGGCAGTACGCGGATGGCATCGCCCGGTTTGACACTCCCCGTCGCGATCAGGCCCGAGAAGCCGCGAAAATCCAGGTTCGGCCGGTTGACCCACTGCACGGGCAGGCGGAACGGCTTGCTCTGGTCGGCCACATTGTCGATTTCGACGGTATCGAGATGTGCCATCAACGTGTCACCGCCAAACCACGGTGTGTTTGCCGATTTGGTCGTGATGTTGTCGCCCGCCAGCCCCGAAATCGGGATGCAGGTGAAATCCTCGTCGATGCCAGCTTCGCGCGTGAAAGTGCGGAAATCGTCGCAGATCGCGTTGTAACGATCGCGGTCATAGCCAATCAGGTCCATCTTGTTGACGGCCAGCACAATGTTTTTAACGCCGATCAAATGCGCCAGATAGGCGTGACGCCGCGTCTGGACGATGATCCCCTTGCGCGCATCGACGAGCAGGATGGCGAGGTCAGCAGTGGATGCGCCGGTGACCATGTTGCGCGTATATTGTTGATGCCCCGGGCAATCAGCGACAATGAACTTGCGCTTTTCGGTCGCGAAAAAGCGGTAAGCGACGTCGATGGTAATGCCCTGTTCGCGCTCGGCAGCAAGGCCATCGACAAGGAGGGCAAAATCTATTTCCTGTCCCTGTGTGCCAAGGCGCTTACTGTCGGCCTCGAGCGTCGCCAGTTGATCCTCGAAGATCATTTTTGAGTCGTAAAGCAAGCGCCCGATCAGCGTCGATTTACCGTCATCGACGCTGCCGCAGGTGATGAAGCGAAGCAGGGACTTATGCTGGTGTACCTTCAGATAAGCGTCGATATTTTCGGCTATCAGAGCATCGGTCTCGTAAGCGGAGGTCATCAGAAATACCCCTCTGCTTTCTTTTTCTCCATGCTTGCCGCCTGATCATGGTCAATGGCGCGGCCCTGGCGTTCGGAGGTGGTGGTTAGCAGCATTTCCTGAATGACTTGCGGCAATGTTGTGGCTTCACTTTCGACCGCACCGGTCAGCGGATAGCAGCCCAAGGTGCGGAATCGGATTGATCGTTCAACCGGCACCTCGGCGGGGTTCAGGCGAAAGCGGTCATCGTCGACCATCAGCAAAATCCCGTCGCGTTCCACCGTTGGGCGGGTGGCGCTGAAATAAAGCGGGACAATCTCGATGTTTTCGAGATGAATATATTGCCAGATGTCGAGCTCGGTCCAGTTTGAGATCGGGAAGACGCGGATACTTTCGCCTTTCGATTTCCGGGCATTGTAGAGGTTCCAAAGCTCGGGCCGCTGATTTTTCGGATCCCAGCCATGCGAGGCGGTACGGAACGAGAAAATACGCTCCTTGGCGCGGCTTTTTTCCTCGTCACGGCGCGCACCGCCAAAGGCAACATCAAATCCATATTTGTCGAGCGCCTGCTTCAATCCTTGCGTCTTCCACATATCAGTGTGCAGCGAGCCATGATCGAAGGGATTGATACCGCGTTCGATCGCTTCGGGGTTCTGATGAACCAGTAACGCCATCCCCGCATCGCGCGCCGCTTTCTCGCGCAGGGCGTACATTGCCTTGAACTTCCATGTCGTATCGACATGCAGCAGCGGAAAGGGCGGCGGCGACGGGTAAAATGCCTTGCGCGCAAGATGCAGCATGACCGCCGAATCCTTGCCCACCGAATATAACATCACTGGCTTTTCCGCTTCGGCCACCACTTCGCGCATGACGTGGATGGCTTCGGATTCGAGCCGCTGGAGGTGAGTGAGTGTTCTGGTCATTGATACGCTGCCTCGACTGCTGAAATCTCGGATTTCAGCCACATGGTTTCACTTTAATTTCAGTTTGCACTCGCAATAAGTCGAAACTCAAGCGAGGTCTTCTTTACTGCCACGGCATCTGCGTTTGTCAGTTCGGCCCAGCCAGTCGCTCGTTAATTTGTTGCAGCCGTCGTCAAAGGGTCACTGCCCGCGTGCACATCAACCGTCTGATCGTAATCGCACACCCCGATTTTCGTGGCGAACTCAACCGCACAGCGTATGACGTCGGTTAAAGGGGATGTTGAATGAGCGATGCTGTTCTTTTCGATACGCGCCACGACGGGATTGCTGTCATCACGCTCAATCGACCCGAGATGCGCAACGCGCTCAGCGCCGAAGTCCGCGAACGTTTGCGCGTGGCTTGGGGCCGGTTCGAACGCGATGACGCTTTGCGCGTCGCTATCTTGACTGGCGCGGGTGACAAGGCATTCTGCGCGGGTGGAGATTTGAAAGCGATGGTCGAAACGGGCATGCAGGTGCCACCGCGCGATTTCTTTGCCGTTCCCTATGACAGTATCGAACTCAGCAAGCCGACGATTGCAGCGGTCAATGGCGTGGCTTTTGCGGGCGGGTGGATGATCGCGCAGGCGTGCGATCTGTGCGTCGCCAGCACAACGGCCAAATTTGCTATCACCGAAGTAAAAGTCGGGCGCAGCTCGCCTTGGGCAGCGCCGCTGATCCATATGATACCGCAGCGCATCATGATGGAGATCATACTCACCGGCAAACCGATTACCGCGCAGCGCGCTTATGAAATCGGCCTCGTCAACCGGATTTCCGAACCCGAAGCACTGATGGAGACTGCGTTCGAACTTGCACGCGAGATACTCGACGGCGCGCCGCTTTCAGTAAAAGCTGGACGCGACACTGTGATGCTTGCCACCGAAATGGGCCGTGCTGCCGCGCTACAGGCCGCGCGCGCCGCGTCCAAAAACACCTATATGAGCGAGGACGCGCAAGAGGGGCCGCGCGCTTTTGCCGAGAAACGTAGACCGGAATGGAAAGGCCGCTGACGATGACGATGACGACTGCGATTGACATCGGACGGCCCATAACCATCGGCGCAGAGGCATATATCTCGTTCGAATATGGCAATACCAGCGGCGGCGTACCTGGCACGTGACCGGGGCAGGCGTTTGATCTTCTCTCTCCGTGATACCATCCATTTTGTAGATACAGCAACGCTGATGCGGGGCTTCGCCCCCATCAATCTGCTGGGCCGTGGCGCCCTTGCTGCCTGCGGGGCACCAAATTTGCTAGTCTTGCCCAACCAACCTGTCATCAAATTGCAACGCTTATCTTTTCAAGTAAGGCCGGTGATGGCAATCACTTGACCCGTGTGCGGCGGATTGCCACGCGCACATTATTGTCATTGATCAAAGGGTCTCATTATGCGCCGTTCGCTCTTGCTTGCCACGACTGTCCTGTCGGTCGTAACCACGCCCGCGCTGGCGCAGGCCCCTGCTGAAACCGGCGTTGGTGAAATCGTTGTGACGGCGCAGCGGCGCGAGGAGCGGTTGCGCGATGTGCCGTCGTCGGTCGCTGTCATTTCGGGCGATGCGCTGGCGGCAGTGCAGGCAGGCGGAACTGATATTCGTGGACTGGCGTCGCGCATCCCCAGCCTTAACGTTGAAAGCTCGTTCGGACGAACGTTTCCACGTTTTTATATCCGCGGTCTGGGCAATACTGATTTCGATCTAAATGCGTCGCAGCCGGTCAGCCTTGTCTATGATGATGTGGTTCTTGAAAATCCGATCCTGAAAGGTTTTCCGATTTTCGATCTTCAGCGTGTCGAAGTCCTGCGCGGGCCACAGGGGACGTTGTTTGGACGCAACACCCCTGCGGGGATCGTGAAGTTCGACAGCGTTCGTCCGGGTGGCGCGCCCGGTGGCTATGCGAAGGTTTCGGTGGGCAGCTATGGTTCGTCAAGTTTCGAAGGTGCGGCGGGTGGTGATTTGTCGGATACCGTCGCCGTGCGCGCATCGGCGCTGTATCAACGGCGCAATGATTATGTCGATAACATCGGTAACGGCGTCGGCGGCAATGATCTTGAAGGGTTTGAGGATGTCGCTGCCCGCCTGCAACTCCAGATCAAGCCCAGCGAGGCGCTGACTGTCCGGCTGGTCGGGCAAATCCGCACCGAGGACGGCACCGCGCGCCTGTTCCGCGCGAATGTGTTTGCCAAGGGTAGCAATAAGCTCGTCGGCCTTGGCGGCCAAGGGACGCCGTTTGACCGCAACAAAGTGCGCATCGACGGTATCAACTTCCAAAAGCTCAATACCTATAATCTGGGCGCAACGATTGATTATGATTTCGGTGCAGCGACGCTGACGTCGGTTACATCCTATTGGAAGGGTGATCTGCGCAGCCGTGGCGACATCGACGGCGGCTTTGGCGAGAGCTTTCCGGGTGGCGGTTTCGATCCAACGGCAGGGCCGGGCATCATTCCGTTCAAGGCGCAATCGCAGGACGACGTGCCTGCGCTCGACCAGTTCACGCAGGAGTTGCGGATTGCCAGCAATGGAAGCAACGCGCTGACCTATCAGGCAGGGCTGTTTTACTTCAGTGAAATCGTGCGGATTGACTCGTTAAACTTTGGCGATCCACAGTCGGTTGCGGCGAATGTGACTGTTAACCAGCGCCAGAAATCGGATGCGTATGGCGCATTTGCATCGATCGGCTATGCGCTTTCCGATCAGCTGACCGTGAATGGCGGCATTCGTTACAATAAAGACAAACGCGATTATTCGAACGCGCGCAGCAATACGATCTTTGCGGGATCAACTGGATTCGTTGCAACGGGCAAAGGCAAGTCGAGCGTTGATGAAGACAATGTGACGTGGGACGCAAGCATCCGTTTCAAGCCGTCGGATATGCTCACGCTCTATGCCCGTGCGGCGCGGGGCTACCGGGCGCCGAGCATACAGGGGCGCGCGCTGTTCCCCGGCGATACGCAGACGGTTCAGGATACGATCAGCAAAGCAAAATCCGAAACGATCCAGTCTTACAAAGCGGGCCTGAAGTCGCGTTTTCTCGACGGGCGCGCGGGGCTCAACCTGACTGGTTATTATTATCGGTTGAAGAACGCGCAGCAAACGGCTGTCGGTGGCGGCAGCAATGCGGCGCGCGTGCTGAACATTGCAGCGGTCGATGGCTACGGCATGGAAGCAGAATTCGACGTGCGGCCCGTCGATGCGCTTCAGCTGACGGCAGGCGTTTCGTATAACAACACGAAAATCAACGATCCCTATGCCGAAGTCGAAGGCTGTGGCTCGGGTTGCACTCTGCTCGATCCGATCAAGCGTCAAGTCCCGAACGGCTTTGGTGGTTTCCGCAATTTCGTGAACATCAATGGCAATGCGTTGCCACAGGCGCCCAAATGGACTGCCAACGTAACCGCGCGTTACGGCGTGCCGGTCGGTTCGGGCGAACTTTATGCTTTTACCGACTGGACTTACCGGTCAAAAATCAACTTTTTCCTGTATGATTCGGTTGAATATAACAGCGACAAGCTGCTCGAAGGCGGTCTTCGCGTCGGTTATATGTTTGGTGACAAGCGTTATGATGTCGCTGCATTTGTCCGTAACATTACGGACGCGACCGAAGCGCAGGGCGGGATTGATTTCAACAATCTGACTGGTTTCGTGAACGAGCCGCGCATCTTTGGTGTTGAGGTCGGCGTTAAGTTTTAGCGATTTGTGGGCGGGGCTTTTATGGTTCCGCCTATTTTTTATGATCGAACGCGATATGTTATGTTGTATCCTTAAAATTCCTGACTATAAGCGCCGGCTCGTCCCCGGGAGTTT
>JAYTWA010000099.1:0-2502 GCA_043743675.1 Sphingomonadales bacterium | reverse complement strand
GCAATCTGGCGCGCGACGGTCCAGCCTTCAGCCACACCAACCAGCACCATTTTCAGCGCAGGATAATCCTTTTTCAGCGCGAGCATCGACAAGATGTCGGGTCCGCTTTCGACATGAATATAGAGCGGCATTTTGCCCTGCATTACCGGTACGAGCGCCGCCACATCACGCCGCATCAGGATCGAATCCTTACTTCGTCCGTCATAGGCTGCCGGATTGCGGGCATAATCACGCGCTTCATCAAGCGCATTGCGGAAAAATGCCTGCGACGCGACGCGACTGCCGCCTGCACGTCCGGCCCCCGCCTCGCCAAATTCGACAAACTGGAAAGCGCGCGCTTTGGTGACGGCATCTGCATCGTTGCCAGTATCAATAACCGCCCCTTCGCCGACAAACATCGTGCCTCCACCGTCGGGGGCAACAATGGCGCGCGTGACGCCCGCAGCGCGGCTGACTGCGATGGCAGGGACGCGCGGGTTGATGGCGGAGGCAACGTCGATTGAAGCACTGAACACAGACTTGGCACCACCCGCATCATTGGTTTCATCAACAGCATCAACGCCGACAAGACCAAGCCGCGAGAAACCCGCAACGATGCCGGTCGATACCCATTTGCCGGTCGCATCAATCACGCTTGCACCAACGGGCACGCCAACCGACGGCCCTGCCGCGACAATGCGCCCGTCACGCATGACGACCGTGCCGCGCGCGGGAACACTCCCGTCCCCAATGGCGACCATCCCACCGGTAATCGCAATGGTTTGCGCGTTGGCGGGAGTAGCAAACAGTGCGGCAGTGAGAAGGAAAAGATGCTTCACTTCACATCTCCTTCGCCGGTCTGGCCCAGTTCGAAATCACTCACCGGACGTCGCTTTGAATCATTTGCATCATACATCATTGCGCCATCGATCCAGACGCGCTCGGGCCGCGTGTAAACGCTGAACGGATTGCCGTTCCACAGGACAACATCGGCCATCTTGCCGGGTTTCAGGCTGCCGGTTTTATCCGCGATGCCCATGGCTTTGGCGGGGTTATAGCTGAGCCATGTCCACGCCAGTTCATCGGAAACATTGATCCCGATGCGCCGCCCGTCGGCAAGTGCTTTGGCCGCTTCCTGATTCAACCGCTGGATGCCATTGGGATCATCCGAATGGACAATCGCGCACGCGCCGGCATTGTGGACCAGCGGAATATTTTCGTTGATCGCGTCGTAGGATTCCATTTTGAAGCCCCACCAGTCCGACCACATCGCCGAACAAATACCGTTGGCTTTCAACAAATCAGCGATCTTGTAACTCTCAACCGCATGGTGAAACGTGCTGACTTTGTAGCCAAACTCTTTGGCCATATCGATCACAATGGCCATTTCATCTGCGCGGTAGCAGTGATTGTGAACCAATATATCGCCAGCAAGAACGCCCGCGAGCGTATCCATCGCAATATCACGGGTCACATCGCCGCCTTTATCGAGCTTGCGCTTATACTCGACCGCCTTGGCCCATGTCTGGCGATCAACCGCGACATTGCCCATGCGGGTCGAGGGCATTTGCCCACGGCTGCCGTAAACACGCTTGGGGTTTTCGCCGCACGCCATTTTCAGGCCATAGGGCGCTCCTGGAAATTTCATGCCCTGCATTGTCCGCGAATAGACATTCTTCAGCGTCACAGACCGACCGCCAAACAAATTTGCCGAACCGGGCAGGATTTGCAGTGCTGTCACGCCGCCATTGGCCAGCGCGCGGGCAAAGCCGGGGTCTTGTGGCCAAACGCTATGTTCGGCCCACACTTCGGCGCGTACAGGACCCGTAGCCTCGTTTCCGTCCGAGTTCGCAGCGACTTGCGGACTAGGATAATCGCCAAGATGCGAATGGATGTCGATAATGCCAGGCGTAACCCATTTGCCAGTGCCGTCAAAAACGATGATGTCAGCTGGGATTGGCGTCTCCGGCCCACCAATGCTGACGATTTTGCCGCCCGACATGAGGACAGTGCCGCGCTCAATTCGCCCGCCTTCGCCATCATAAATTGTCGCGTTGGTGATCGCCGTCGCGGCACCCGGATAGGGTTTGTAGGTCGAGGGGAATGGGTCCGCGTTCCATTTCGCAGTGGTGGGTTTGGTCGACGGTGTGTCAACCTTTGCCGATGTTGTCGCGCAACCGGCAAGCAAGAGGCCCGCCATCATAACAAACCGCATTACTTCACCTCCACCACGTCATCATTGAGCGTATCAAGATGCATGAGTTTTTTGATGAGCGGCGAAATCACCAGCACCGCAACACTGACTCCAATCGCGATCCAGCCAATCTGGCTGTAAACCGCAAGAACAGTTTCCTTGCCCGCACCCTCGCCCGACGCCGCTTCGGATCCCGTTGCAGCCGCAATAAGACCAGACACGAAATTGCCGCTTGCGGTGGCAAAAAACCACATGCCCATCATCAGCGACGCCATTTGCGGCGGTGCCAGCCGGTTCATCGCCGAAAGGCCAACAGGTGACAGGCAAAG
>JAYTWA010000098.1:0-12776 GCA_043743675.1 Sphingomonadales bacterium | reverse complement strand
CTTCGCCGATGTTCTGGCCGATGCACAGGCGCTGGGTTACGCCGAGGCAGACCCTTCGTTCGACATTGATGGTGTGGACGCGGCGCACAAGTTGAGTATTCTTGCCAGTCTCGCTTTCGGGACGAAACTTGATTTCGGCGCAGTGCATGTATCGGGCATTCGTCATGTCTTGGCGGGGGACATCGCGCAGGCACGAGCGCTTGGCTTTTGCATAAGGCTGGTTGGGATGGCGCTAGCGGATGCGCATGGCCTGTTTCAGCGGGTCCATGCTTGCCTCGTGCCGCTTTCTCATCCGCTGGCGCATGTTCTGGGGCCGATGAATGCGGTGGTGGCCGAAGGTAATTTCGTCGGGCGCTTGCTTTTTCAGGGGCGCGGTGCAGGTGAAGGGCCAACGGCATCTGCTGTGGTTGCTGACCTTATCGATATTGCACGAGGTGAATATGGCCCGGCCTTCGCCATGCCAGTTGCCAGTCTTGACGATGCCAAGACAGCGGATCCTGGCGAACGGCGGGGTCGAAGCTACCTGCGCTTCACTGTGTCGGATAAGCCCGGTGTGCTCGCCGAACTGACAGCGGCAATGCGCGACGGTGGCGTTTCGATTGAAAGTCTGATCCAGCGGGGTGCTGCGCCCGACGGTGGCGTGCTGGTTGCAATGACAACACACGAGTGCACGGAGCGCGCAGTCGATGCGGCGTTGGAGCGAGTGACGGGGAGCGCGAGTTTGGTTGGCAAACCGATGCGGATGCCAATCTTGGATGTATAGTCACCTAACAATCGAAAACATTGATCTCACTTAATACCGCCGCAGCAATCCCGCTAGTCGCCCTTGCACGCGAACCTGATCCGCTTTGTAAAGTTGCGGCTCATGCGCCGCATTAGCGGGATCAAGGCGCACGTCGCGACCAAGATTGCGAAAATATTTGAGCGTCGCTTCATGATCGTTGACAAGCGCCACAACAATCTCGCCATCGCGCGCTGTTTCCGTTTTGCGGATCAGCGCGTAGTCACCGTCGAGAATGCCCGCTTCAACCATAGAATCGCCCGACACTTCGAGAGCATAATGTTCGCCCGGACCGAGCAACGCGGCGGGAACCGAGAGCGACGATTGCCCTTCCATCGCTTCAATCGGCAGGCCAGCAGCAATACGGCCATGCAATGGAAGTTCAATAATGTCGTTGCTGTTTGCAGCTGCCGGCAAAGACAGCGCGGGTGCGTTCGCGCGGATCGGCACTACTTTGCCTTCACGTTCGGGCATCCGCAGCACTTCCAGAGCGCGGGCGCGATTGGGCAGGCGGCGAATGAATTCGCGTTCTTCGAGTGCAGAAATCAAGCGGTGAACGCCCGACTTGGATTTCAGGTCAAGCGCGTCTTTCATTTCTTCGAATGATGGCGAAATCCCAGTTTCGGCAAGTCTGTCCTTAATGAAACAGATCAATTCATGTTGCTTGCGCGTCAGCATTATCATGGCTCCATATGGGAACGAATGCAAAACGTGTAGGGAACAGAAAGTGTAACGTCAAGTCACTGGAATGACCGTAACCATATTGCCAGCGAATGCAGCGGGTGAACCGGCGGGCCGGATGATGAGAGCGCTCGCTGCGGCGAGAGGGGTCAGCATACCGCTGTCGCCACTCAAGGGAACAATGGCGCCGTCCATCCAGTGCGCGCGAACATAATCGGTGCGGGTGCTGACGTTGGGCATGTCACTGGCAAGTCGGGCAGTGAGAGTCAGTGGGGCGGAGTCTTTAGCACCAGAGAGGTGCGCGATCAGGGGTTTCAGAAACAAGGTTGCCGTAACGAAGGCAGAAACGGGATTGCCAGGCAGGCCAAGAGCGATTGCCTTGCTCAGTCGTCCAGCCAATAATGGCTTGCCGGGTCGCATAGCGATTTTCCAGAAATCGATGGTCGCGCCAGCGTCGATCAATGCGGGCTGGACAAGATCATGATCGCCCACAGACGCGCCGCCAGTTGTCACGATAATGTCGTAATCAGCGGCCTTGAGGAAGGCAGCGGTAAGCGCGGACTTGTGATCGGGGGTGATGCCAAAATCAGTCACGTCAACCGGCAAGTGCTTGAGCATTGCTGCAAGCATCACTGCGTTCGACGCGGGCATGTGGTCCGCGCCGGGGTACGTGCCCAATGGCACGAGCTCATCCCCGGTCGAGATTATTGCAATAGTGATGCGACGGCGGACGGGCAGCGTGCTGTGCCCGCCAGTTGCCGCCAGGCCGATGCGCGCGGGGGTAAGGCGCGCGCCATCTTCGATAAGTGTCTGTCCCTTAGCGAAGTCTGATCCCGCCGGGCGGACATGCGTGCCAATGCCAATGCCATTGCGACTGTCGCCTGACAATGCGATCATATGACCTTCGCGGGTTATGTCTTCCTGAATAACAATGCTGTCCGCACAGTCAGGCAATGCAGCACCGGTAAAAATGCGCACGGCGTCACCCGCGCCGACCTGACTGACAAAAGGCGTTCCAGCCGCTGATTCGCCAATTACACGCCACGGACCGGGCAGGTCCGCGTGTCGGATGGCATAACCGTCCATGGCAGAAAGGTCGCGTGCGGGCTGGGTGCGACGGGCAAGGACGGTTTTAGCGGCCCAGCGGCCTGTGGCTTCAAGTAGGGGAAGGGTTTCAATATCGACCGGACTGGCAAGCGCCAAAAGCCGCTTCATCGCTTCGTCCGGCGTAATCACGCGCGCCAGTCGCCCGAACGGCCGCCTGATTTCGCCAACAAGCGGATTTCGCTAATCACCATGCCCCGGTCGATTGCTTTTGCCATGTCATAAATTGTCAGAAGTGCGGCTGAAACAGCTGTTAATGATTCCATTTCAACACCGGTCTGGCTCGATGTTCGCGCGATTGCTGTCACGGTGATGCAATCGCCAGATGTGTCGATGTCGATGGCCACGGATGACAAGGCGACCGGATGGCAAAGGGGAATCAACTCGCTCGTCTTTTTCGCGGCCATGATTCCTGCGACGCGGGCGACAGCGACGACGTCACCCTTTTTCGCCGCGCCCTCGCGGATCGCGGTGAGTGCTTCGAGTGACATGGTGATCTGGCCCGTCGCGGTTGCCTCGCGAATCGTGACGGCTTTGTCGCCAACATCAACCATATGCGCCGCGCCGCTGTCGTCGAGGTGCGTGAGTTTGGTCATTTTCCGGTAAGTAACATGCGGGTAGCGGTTTCGACATCGGTTTGGCGCATCAGGCTTTCACCGACAAGGAAACTGCGCACACCATGTGCGGCCATGCGGGTGCAGTCGGTGTAGGATGATATGCCGCTTTCACAAACGAGCAGGGCATCGGAAGGCGCACGTTTGGCAAGTTTCATGGTGGTCTCAAGATCGACGTCAAAAGTCTTTAGATTACGGTTGTTTACCCCGATCAGTTTTGATTGCAGCTTCAATGCACGGTCGAGTTCGGCCTCATCATGCACTTCGACCAGCACGTCCATGTCGAGATCGCGTGCCGCCGCTTCGATTTCGGCCATCACACCATCGTCGAGCGCCGCAACGATTATCAGAATGGCATCGGCCCCCATCGCGCGCGCTTCGCTGACTTGCCACGGATCGATCATGAAGTCTTTGCGCAACACTGGTAGGGTGCATGCGGCGCGCGCGGCGACGAGATAGTCCTCATGCCCCTGAAAATAAGGGGCGTCGGTCAGTACGGAAAGGCATACCGCGCCACCCGCCTCGTAAGCGCGAGCATGGGCAGGTGGATCAAAATCGCGACGGATCAACCCTTTGGAAGGGGATGCTTTCTTGATTTCGGCAATCAGTGCGAAACCTGTTGCGACTTTGGAGCGAATGGCCGCTTCAAACCCGCGCACGGGCGAAGGTGCGGACCATTTTGCCAGCCCCTCGGCTTTGCGGACAGCGACTTCCAGCCGCTTGGTTGCGCAGATTTCGTCGAGCTTGTTCACTAATAAGCGATCCAGCAGTCGAGTAGCGCCTTGGCAAGTCCCTTGTCGATGGCTTCGGCGGCTTCTTCAATACCGTCTTCGCCATCGTGGGCTTCGCCAGCTACGATTAGCCCAGCGGCTGCGTTGAGAAGGACAGCATCACGATAGGCTCCGACTTGCCCATCGAGAAGATTACGAATTGCCGCAGCGTTGAATTGGGCGTCGCCACCTTTGATTGCGCCCGACGGATGCCGGGTTAGCCCCGCGCCTTCGGGCGCTATAATGTCATGGCCAAGGTCGAAACCGATTGAGGCAAATTGGCTGATCCCGCTGATCGACAGTTCGTCAAGGCCCTCTTCGCCCGAAACGATCATCGCACGTTCAGTGCCGAGCTGGATCATCGCATCCCGATAGATTGGCACCAGTGCTGGGGTGGGGACGCCGACGAGTTGTCTCGTGACGTTGGCCGGATTGGCGAGCGGGCCGAGCAGATTGAAAATGGTTCTCCGCCCCAAGGCTTTGCGGATTGGTGCGATACGAGCGAGTGCGGGATGATGCTTTTGCGCGAACAGAAAACAAATGCCGAGATCGGCGAGTGTTGCTTCGGCAGTCTCGCTCGCGCGGTCGAGATTGAGGCCCAATGCTTCGAGTGTATCGGCACCACCTGCTTTGCTGCTCGCCGCGCGGTTGCCGTGTTTGGCGACAGGAACGCCGCACGCCGCAACGACAATGGCAACCGCCGTCGATACATTGAGGCTATGCTGCCCATCGCCGCCCGTGCCGCAGACGTCGATGGCATTGTCGGGCGCGGAAATCCGTATCATCCGCGTCCGCATCGCCCTCGCGGCACCCGCGATTTCATCCGCTGTTTCGCCGCGATCGGCAATTTCGATCAGCAGCGTCATAATGTCGGCATCCGACATGCCGCCGTCGAGTATTTGCCCGAACAGCGCTTCGGCTTCGCTAGTTGTCACGCGCGTTCCTTGACCGGAAGTCCGGCAATTTTCATGAAATTGGCGAGCATGGCGTGACCATGTTCGGTTGCGATGCTTTCGGGGTGAAACTGGACGCCGTGAATGGGCAGAGTTTTGTGCCGCACGCCCATGACGCTGCCGTCTGGTGCGGTTGCATTAACGATCAGGTCGACCGGAATATCATCGACAATAAGCGAGTGATAACGCGTGGCGGTGAAGGGCGAGGGGAGGCCTGCGAATAGTCCCGTGCCATCATGCGTAACGGGTGATGTCTTTCCGTGCATCAATCCACCGCGGACTACTTTTCCGCCGAAATGCTGGCCAATGGCTTGATGGCCCAAACAGACGCCGAGCAAAGGTCGGCTCTGATCTGAACAGGCGGCGACGAGATCGAGCGAGATGCCGGCCTCTGTCGGGGTTTTGGGGCCGGGCGAGATCAGAAAAGCCTGCGCCCCTGAACTCATCGCCTGCCCGACGCTCATCGCATCATTGCGGACGACCTCAACTTCGGCCCCCAGTTCCATAAGATAATGGACAAGGTTCCATGTGAAGCTGTCATAATTGTCGATGACCAAAATCATGGTCGCGCTTTGGCGCAATTCGGGCGCAAAGGGAAAGCGCTAAATCGATTGCAGCGCGCGCCGTTAACACAGTTGATGACATATCAGGACCGCCCCGCCCATTTTGCCCGCATCCGTCGCTGGTTGCATTCGGACGCGTCCCCGCCCACATCCGCACCACTCAGTTGGCAAGAACGGCTTTTTCGTGACGTCGGCACGTTCCTGTTCGACAATGGGCTGGAGCCGACGCCCGATAATTATGACCTCGCGTTCCAGTTTCGCGCTGCTCATAATGAACGGCTTGTGGCTGCTATCCGCGCGGAACTGGAATCTGAAGACACGCTGAGCGCCGACGCAGCCGAGCGGATTTTTACCGAAAATGCGGGTGGGAACAATGTCAGCGTGCTAGCGCAAATGGCTGATGATGTCGGGTCGCACGTGGACTGGCTGTCGGGCATTGCCAAGCAATCGGGTGCAGATGCCGTGGCGTTTCGATCCGCACTGGAATCAGCCCCAAGCGCGGGTGCTGTCGTAGATTTGACCCGCACCATGATTACCCGCACACGCAATGCGGAGGCGGAACTGCGTAAATCAACGCGCGAACTTGCCGGGCTCCGCGCGCATCTGGCTGAGGCGCAGCATTTTGCCGATGTTGACCCGTTGACCGATCTCGCCAATCGGCGGGCGTTCAAGCGACATCTGGAAAAAGCAATTTTCGAGGCGCATGCCGAAAGCACGCCATTGTCGCTGGCATTTATCGATCTCGATCATTTCAAGCGTCTGAACGATTGTCACGGGCATGAAACGGGGGATCGCGTGCTCCGTTTTGTCGCGCAACTGATGACAAAACATTTTGCGAAAACGGGATTTGTTGGGCGGTTCGGTGGCGAAGAATTTGTGGTCATGTTCCCCGGCCTGAATCCAGAAACGGCACGGGCCGCCGTTGACAAATGCCGCGCGGCACTTGCTGACTTGCCGCTTTTTGCCGCCAGCACGGGCGACAAGATCGGCGCAGTGACGTTCACGGCTGGCGTGACGCTTCTGGAACCCGGTGAAGGCATGGCCGAGTTACTGCGGCGTGCTGATGAAACGCTCTATCGGGGCAAGGCCGAAGGACGAAACCAGGTATTGTTGGGCTGACTACTGCCCGAATCCGGCGTCGTTTGCGCGGGTGATGGCTTCTTTGGCGGCCGCAATCAGGGCGCCGGCTTTGGCTTCGCATTCGCGCTGTTCATAGGCCGGATCGCTATCTGCCACGATGCCGGCCCCGGCCTGGATATGCATAACGCCGTCCTTCACGATTGCTGTGCGCAAGACGATGCAGCTATCCATGCTGCCGTCGGGGCTGAAATAGCCAACGCCGCCCGCATAGGCTCCGCGCGTTTCGTGTTCGAGTTCAGCGATGATTTCACAAGCGCGGACTTTTGGCGCGCCGCTGACTGTGCCCGCAGGAAAGCCAGCGAATAACGCGTCGAGGGCGTCCTTATCGGGTGCAAGCTGGCCGACAACGTTCGAGACTATGTGCATGACGTGGCTGTAAAATTCGACAGTGTAGCTGTCCGTCACAGTCACGCTGCCCGCGGTTGCGACACGACCGACATCGTTGCGACCGAGATCGAGCAGCATGAGATGTTCGGCGCGCTCTTTGGGATCGTCGAGCAACGAGTCTCGGCTTTCGGCATCTTCGAGTGCAGTTTTGCCACGTGGGCGGGTCCCGGCAATGGGGCGGATTGTGACTTCATTGTCGCGGACACGGACGAGGATTTCGGGGCTTGAGCCCGTCAGCGCAAAGCCGGGCAGGTCAAGATGATAGAGAAACGGCGAGGGGTTGATCCGCCGCAGCGCCCGGTAGAGGTCGATGGGCGGAAGCGGGAAGGGCAGGGTGAAACGCTGGGCCAGCACAACCTGAAAGATGTCGCCTGCTGCGATGTAATCTTTGGCGGCGGCGACCATTGCAGCGTATTTGCCTTTAGGGAGAACGGGGGTTGGGTCAGCCTTCTCTCTGTTCGGCTGGGGCCGAGTTCCTCTCTTCCCTGCTGGAAGAGAGCAGGCGAGTTTTGCCATCGCGGTTTCAATCCGCTCAATCGCGAGTTCGATTTTCCCGCCGGGCCATACGGGTGCAACAAAAAACAGCACGTCAGCCAGTCGATCAAACACCAGGATCAAGGTCGGCCGGACAAACATCATATCGGGCAGGCCCAGTGGATTCGCGGGCGGGCGGGGGAGCTTTTCGATCAGGCCGACCGTCTCATACCCGAAATAACCCACCAAACAGGCGAGCGCTGGCGGCAACCCCTCCGGCACATCGATCCGGCACGATGCGACCAGTGCGCGCAGGGCGGTCAACGTGTCTTCGGCGAGCGGTTCGAAGCCTTCCCGATTGGTCAGCCAATGTCTGTTGATTTCTGCGCTCGCCCCATTCGCACGGAACATGAGGTCGGGGGCAAGGCCAATCAGGCTATACCGCCCACGCACGGCACCGCCCTCGACTGATTCCAGAACAAAGTCGCCGCGTTCGGCCTCGAACAGCTTCAGCATGGCGGAAACCGGCGTTTCGGTATCGGCGATCATGCTGCGCCAGATCAGCGCCGGTTGCCCAGAAGCCAGTTGTGATCGGGCGAGCGCGTCGGCTGTTGCGTTCACTAGCGCGCGTTGCCGCCGGTCAGTGACCGTTTGAAGACTGCGACCGCGGCGTCATTGCGGGTGACGCCGATCTTTGCTTTGATCGCGCTGGCGAATTGCTGGACATATTCGTCACCGATCACGCGCGTCATTTGCTGCTGTGTCGCGGCGATCAGTGGCGCGGCTTGGCGGGTGTCGCCCGGTATTATCTTGTCGAGATAGACGATGAACCAGCCAGCGCTTTGCGGAACAGCAAGAACGCGCGCTGTTTTTTGGGTCATGCCAAACATGAGCGATAGCGGTGGCGGGACTTTTTCGGCCGCTTGCACGATGTCTAGGCGACGACCCCCCGCAGGTTTAGGCACAGGAAGTTTGACGCCGGCCTCGGTTAGCGCCTGTGACAGCGGCATGCCCTTGTTCACTTTAGCGACAACAGCGTCAGCAGCCATTTTTGCCCCGCGCGCGGCACGATCCACTTGCGCATCAGCCATTACCTGATTGCCGATTTCAGCCAATGGTTTTGGTGCGGATGGGATTACGCGGTCCATGTGATAAAGCGCATAGGACATGCCATTGCCGATCGAGGCAACTTGCGGATCATCACCGGTTTCGGCCTGAAACGCATCGCGCAGCAGTGGTTGCAGATCAGGCGACAACGTGAACCCCTGCACGTCTGGGGCAAGCCCACTTGCCGTAATGGCGGGTGTCGCACTCGCCGTCAGCGCGTGCTTTTTGACGACATCATCGAAGGTTGCACCGCCGTTGATGTCGTCCTCGATTTTGGCCACGAAATCAGCGAGCGCTTCGTCGGTTTTGACCTTTGATAATTCGGTGACAATAGCTCCGCGCGCTTGATCGAGCGTTGTTCCTGCAATAGCCGCGACGTTATCAACGCGGACAATGTGAAAGCCCAGTCCCGATTGCGCAAGTGCCGCGAAACCACTCTTGGCAGCAGAGAACGCAGCGTCGGCAACGCGCGGGCCCGTCAGTTTTTCAAACGCCGGTTTGTCAGTCGCGGCGACCGTCAGGGCTTCGAGCCCAGCTGATTTCGCCGCGTCCGCCATTGATGTCCCGCTCTTCACTTTGGCCAGCACAGCCTCGGCGTCGGCCTGTTTTTGAATGATGATTTGTGTGAAGCTGCGCGTTTCACGACCGGCATATTTGGTGGCGTCCGCCTTATACGCAGCGGCAATTTCAGCTTCGGTCGGAACGGCGCTCGCGGCGAAACGTGCGCGATCAAATTGTGCAAGTTTGATAATGCGCCGTTCGGGAACAGTATAACGCGCAACGTTACGCTTGTAATATTCGGCAACTTCTGGGGTAGGCAGTGGGGTGTTCGACGCAAAGGCCGCCGAGGGAACGACACCGATCAGGCCCTGCCGCATTTCGAGCAGGAGTGTGGCATAGGGTGCAACCAAATTGGTTGGTGCCTTTGCACCACCCGCAACAGGGACAAGCAACATCTTGGTCACAGCCTCGCGCCCAAAGTCTTCACGAAGCTGGTTTTCGGGGATGCGGCGTGAGGACAAGATGTTCAGGAAAGTCGCGCGGTCGAATTTGCCGTCGGGGCCATTGAAGGCGGGGATGCTTGCGATTGATCCATCGACCAGTTTGCGGCTGGCGATGAGACCATTTTGTGCTGCGAAAAGTTCGAAGGCGCGACCGTTGATCATCTGGTTGACTGTCTGTTCTGCACCACCTTGCATAACAAAGGCTGCCATATCGAGTTCGGGTTTTTCCTGTCGCGCGGCTTCAAGTTGCGTCTGCGTGCGTCGCACGGCTTCGGCTTCCGTAACACTCAAATTGCCCACTTTGGCGATCGCGCCGCCGGTATCACCTGCGCCGCCAAACATCGATTTGCCTTCATAAAGTGTGACAATGAAGGCAATGACGACCAGCGCAAAAATGGCGAGGCCGAGCGGTTTTTTGGCGAAGTTGCGGAAAAATGTAAGCATGGGTGCGGCAATCCGGCCTTGAGCAATGACTACGGTCCCCATAGAGCGGTGACATGACCCTACGCAAGCTGATCGCTGGAAACTGGAAAATGAACGGCAGCGTCGCGGCGCTGAACGAAATCGACGCGATTGCTGCGGCTGCGACGCCGCTGGCAGTCGATGTCGCGATCTGTCCGCCGTTCACGTTGATTGCCGGCGCGTGCGGGCGCGGCGTTGCAATCGGGGCACAGGATTGCCATGCGAAGGCATTGGGCGCGCATACCGGCTGCATATCGGCAGACATGTTGGTGGAAGCGGGAGCGGTCTATTGCATTGTCGGCCATAGCGAACGGCGCACCGACAATGGTGAGACCGATGCCGATGTCCGTGCCAAAGCCGAAGTAGCGATTGCCGCCGGAATGACGGCAATCGTCTGCGTTGGTGAAACGCTGACCGAACGTGATGCGGGGGACGCCGTTTCAGTGGTGAAACGGCAACTGGCGGGATCGTTGCCCGGTATGCTTGACAAAACAGTGGTCGCTTATGAACCCGTCTGGGCCATCGGAACCGGGCGGACGCCATCCGTCGAAGATGTCGCCGAAATCCATGCCGAAATCCGCAGTGTTGTCGGACCGGACGTCCGCATTCTTTATGGCGGGTCGGTTAAGGCGGCGAATGCGGCAGAATTATTGCATGTCGATAATGTCGATGGTGCGCTTGTTGGCGGCGCAAGCCTGACGGCTACGGATTTTGTCCCGATTATCGAGGCTGTATAAAGCGTGTCGCGCTGGTATCCCGATGTGAATTCGCAACGAAGCGCCACAAAAGCAGCGAAAATGGGTATGTTTGGCGCCCTCGGTTTTGCGGCTTGGCTTGGGATGCCGGCTGCCCTGCTTGCCGCCGTTCACTTTCGTCACATTCGTTCGGGCATGGTTAGTCCGGTTGAGACCGCAATTATCGCATTGTTGGTTGCGTTCGCCTTGTTCACGGCCTGGCGGTTTCGAATGCAACGCGGTTTGATCGTCGGTCCGATCTTGCTCGTTACGCTGGTGATCGAGGTCATCAAACGGCTGATTATGACATTTGAGGGTATGCTCAGCTTGGGTGTTTTCGACGCCCTTGTTACCTTCATGATCTTTTTCGGACTGCTTAATGGCACACGCGGCGTGCGGGCACTGCAACATTTGTCGCCCGATGATGATCTGGAATCGGTTTTTCCATAGTGCGCACTGTTGTTGCGGCTGGGATTGCCATCCGCTAGAGGCTGAGTAGTTCCTGATATTCGAAAAGCATAGCCAAACCATGTTTACATTCCTGCTCGTCGTCCAAGCCTTGATCGCAGCCAGTCTTGTTGGCGTTATCCTGATGCAGCAATCCGAAGGTGGCGGGCTCGGCATGGGCGGGTCGCCGACGGGATTGATGTCGGCACGCGGAGCTGCAAATTTCCTGACGAAAGCAACGGCAATTCTTGCAATGACGTTTGTTGGGCTGTCGATTTCACTTGCCGTGCTCGCCACGCAAAAAGCTGCACCGACAACGATAGATACATCGCTCGCGCGCAAGCCGTTACCAGTTGCGCCTGCGCCAATCGTGCCGCTTGCCGGTGATCCTGCGGCTGTGACGGCGCCAACGACGACTGCGCCTGCCAACACACCCGTCGTTCCGATGGCAGCGCCACTTGCAGCTCCAAAGGCCGATGTAAAGCGCACGTCTTCGCCAAAACCGGAGATTAAGGCCGTGGCCATCAAGCCAGCGGAACCGGCCGCCCCGCCAAAGGTCACGCCGACGCGCATTTTACCCAAGCCGGTGATGTCAAACATGCCGACGCCAGCCCCCACGGATGCCGCGCCCAAGGCCAACTAAATCTAGTAAAATCTGATTCGCTGGCTTGCGTGAAGAGCGCGGGCACGTCTAAGCGCATCTTCCCATGGCGCGGTTTATTTTTATCACCGGTGGCGTGGTTTCCTCGCTCGGCAAAGGACTTATGGCAGCGTCGCTGGCGGCACTGTTACAGGCGCGTGGATACCGCGTGCGCATCCGGAAATTTGATCCTTATCTGAATGTCGATCCGGGTACGATGTCGCCCTATCAGCACGGCGAAGTCTATGTGACGGATGATGGCGCAGAGACGGACCTCGACCTCGGCCATTATGAACGTTTCACTGGTGTCGCATCGCGGCAGTCGGACAATGTGACGAGCGGGCGCATTTATCAGCAGATTATCGCACGCGAACGGCGTGGCGATTATCTGGGGGCTACTGTGCAGGTGATCCCGCATGTTACTGACGCGATCAAGGCGTTTGCGCTGAACGACACTGACGATGTTGAATTCGTCCTTTGCGAGGTCGGCGGAACGGTGGGCGACATCGAATCACTGCCATTCATTGAAGCGATCCGCCAGTTGCGCAACGATCTTGGGCGGGGAAACAGCGTTTCGATCCATGTCACGCTAGTCCCCTATATCGCAGCAGCAGGCGAGTTGAAGACCAAACCGACACAGCACAGTGTGCGCGAATTGGCGGCGCTGGGTGTGCAGCCCGACGTGCTGGTGTGCCGTTGTGAGCAGCCCTTGCCGCTCAGTGATCGCGCAAAAATCGCGCTGTTCTGCAACGTCCGCAAGGAAGCCGTAATCCCCGCGCTCGACGCGAAATCAATCTATGCTGTCCCGCTGCAATATCACCGCGAGGGCCTCGACGAAGAAGTTCTCCGTGCGTTCGGGATTGAACCCAAGGCGAACCCTGATCTCTCTCGCTGGTCAGACATTGAGGACCGACT
>JAYTWA010000097.1:0-6354 GCA_043743675.1 Sphingomonadales bacterium | reverse complement strand
GACTTTCACCGGGCAGATCGAGCGGGTCGAGGTGCAAACTGCCAAAGACCGTGTGCGGCTTACGCTGGCGCCCATCGATGCGCCGACACAGCCGCCACGGGTGCGCGTGACGGTCGATGACGTCACGACGTCAGTCGGGTTGGTTGCGGGGAATCGTGTGACGCTGCGCGCACGCCTCGTCGGTCCGCCCAGTGCCAGTGTGCCAGGCGGTTTTGATTTTTCGCGGGTTGCCTGGTTTCAGGGGCTTGGCGCGACGGGCAAGGCAATTGGGCCAGTGATACGGCTCGATCCGCCAAGGGCCGGGGGAGCGGGGCTGCGCGACCGTTTGTCAGCGCATATCCGTTCACAACTGGAAGGAAGCGCAGGTGGCATCGCTTCGGCATTCGCGACCGGGGATCGCGGTGGCATATCGCAGGCTGACGAAGATGCGATGCGGGCCAGTGGGCTTACACACCTTTTGTCGGTCAGCGGGTTGCATGTGACTGCCGTGGTCGGGGCTGCGATTTTCCTGTCGCTGCGGCTTTTGGCGTTGAGTTCGTTTCTGGCGCTTCGCACGCCATTGTTGATCCTGTCGGCGCTGGTCGGGGCGCTGGTGGGGATAGGCTATACATTGCTGACGGGGGCCGAAGTGCCGACTGTGCGGTCGTGCGTCGCGGCCGTGCTGGTGCTGGCGGGGATTGCATTGGGGCGCGAGGCGTTCACGCTGCGGCTGGTGGCGACGGGGGCGATTCTTGTTTTGCTGCTGTGGCCGGAGGCACTCGTGGGACCGAGTTTTCAGCTCAGTTTTGCCGCGATAACCTCGATAGTCGCGCTGCACGAAACGCCGGTCATGCGACGATTGAGTGAGCGGGGCGATGCCGGTTTTGTCCGGCGATTTGTCCGCGCCATTTTTGGTTTGCTGGTCACGGGAATTGTGGTCGAGGCGGCGCTTGCGCCGATCGCCCTGTTTCATTTTCACAAATCAGGACTTTACGGCGCTTTGGCCAATATCTTTGCGATCCCGCTGACAACATTTGTTATTATGCCACTCGAAGCATTGGCTTTGCTATTTGATACGGTGGGCATTGGTGCGCCGTTTTGGTGGGCGACGGGCATTGCGATGGAGGCGCTGCTCGGGCTTTCGCGATACGTCGCGGGCGTGCCGGGTGCGCAGGCAGCGCTGGCTTCGGTGCCGGTGGGCGCATTCGGGCTGATGATCGGCGGCGGATTGTGGCTGATGCTGTGGCATGGGCGCGTGCGATTGGCTGGAATGTTGCCAATCGCGGTCGGGGCGTTGTGGGCGTTGCTGACGCCACCGCCGGATGTGCTCATCACCGGCGACGGGATGCACATGGCGGTGCGCAGTCCCGAAGGCACGTTGTCGACGCTGCGCCCGCGCGCAGGCGATTATGTGCGGTCAGTGCTGAGCGAGCGGGCAGGGATGATTGGTGCGCTCGACGATCTCGACGTTTTGCCGGGTGCCGATTGCAGCACGGATACCTGCCGCGTGACGATGGCGCGTGGCGGGCGAAACTGGCGGATTTTGGCAACGCGCAGCCGTTATCTGCTGCCGCCTGCGCAACTCCGCGCCGAATGCGCCTTAGCTGATATTGTCGTCAGCGACCGCCGCCTGCCTGACTGGTGCCGCCCGCGCTGGTTCAAGGCGGACCGCGCATTGCTGGCAAAAACCGGCGGTATCGCAGTGACACTGGCATCGGGGCGAGTGGAGACGGTTGCCGAAGGGGAGGGCGCACATCCGTGGGTTTTGGCGCGGGAACGGCAGGCGCCGAACCCATAGTCGCGCGGACGGATGCCAATGTAACATTTCAAGGTGGGTTGTTCCTATATGACGGAACATCGACCGTCACATCAGGTTCTCTTGAGACGCAAATCTGTCCCATCCACAGCCTGACATTGGAGTTCGCAATGGCTTTTGACCTGCCGCCGCTGCCCTACGCATTTGACGCCCTTGAGCCGGCAATCGATGCCGAGACGATGGAAACCCATCACGACAAACATCATCGTGCCTATGTCGATGCGCTTAACAAGGCGATTGAGCCTTATCCAGACTATGCCGATATTTCGATTGAGGCATTGCTAGGCAAACTCGATGCGGTCCCGAATGACATTCGCGAACAGGTTCGCAATCAAGGCGGCGGACATGCAAACCACGAACTGTTTTGGAAGATGATACAGCCGGGCGGCGCGAAGCGTCCGACTGACGCGCTATCAGATGGAATTGACGATGCTTTTGGGAGCTTTGATGCGTTCAAAAAGAAATTTGAACACGCTGGGACCAATCAATTCGCATCGGGCTGGGTCATGCTCGTGACCAGTGCAAAGGGCACAAACCTTGAAATCCTGACTTTCGATAATCAGGATACACCGATGGCGCTCGGCAAGCATGTTTTGTTGCTAAACGACCTGTGGGAACATGCTTATTATCTTGAGTATAAAAATCTGAGACCAAAATATCTTCATGCATTTTGGGACGTTGTGAACTGGTCGGCAGTGGCTGAACGATATGATGCAATCCGATCTGGTAGCACCGAAGCATTGTCAGGCCCGGTCAAATAGCGGGAACATTTTTCACGCTATCCGGTTTTCCAGTGCCACCATTTGAGGTGGAAAAGGAGAATTCCGATGGGTGAATTGAAAGACAAAGCCGCCGGTTATGCCAATGAAGCCGCAGGCAAGGTGAAGAGCGCCATTGGCAACGCAACCGACGATGCCGAACTCAAAGCCAAGGGCGCAGTTCAACAGGCCAAGGGCGAAGTCCAGAAGGCATCTGGTGCTGTCAAAGGCGCATTGGGCGACAAGATTTAGTTGTTTGCGACGCCGATCTTTGAGTGGCTGCGCCGATTGTACGGTGCAGTCACTTGAATATGAAAAGTTATTACGGGAACTGCAAAATGCAAAAATATGTAATCGCCTTTGCCATTGCGGCGCTGTCGGTAACCACGGTTGCCAGTGCTGATGTCGGGATCGATATTCGCCAGACGAACCAGCAGCGTCTTATCGATGCCGGCAAGCGTTCGGGCAAGCTGAGCCGCAATGAACGCGATATTCTTACACGCGAGCAATATGCCATAAAGGCCGAAGAAGGTCGTTTGCGCGGTCGTCATAATGGCAGGCTGACCAATGCCGACGAAGCGCGGATCATGGCCATGCTTGATCGTTCGCAGCGCCACATCACACAGCTGAAAAACAACCGTGTGCGCGGACGCAACGGCATCCACCTCTAAAACCTGACCACAAAGGAACAGCAAATGAATCGCGATTCAATTGAAGGAACGGCCACCAGCACGGGTGGCAAATTCAAATCTGCCATGGGCGACATCATCCAAGACCGTAATTTGCAGGGCGAGGGATTGATTGACCAGGCTAAAGGCGCAGCACAGACTGTTTATGGCAATGCCAAGGAAGCTGTGTCGTCAAGCATTGACGACACAGCAGCCCGTCTGCGCGAAGCGACAGATACTGCGGTAGCGACAGCACGCAATGCGCCGATCATGACCGCACTGGCGATTGGTGCCGCGGGCGTTGCGCTGGGACTCGCGATTTCCGGCGCGGCACGCAGATCCTGAAACTGGATCCGGGAACATCGTACACAGTGTTCGGTTTCCCCTTCAGCACTTTGGAGATAGATTATGAATATCATTTTTATGTTGATCATCGGCGGCGTTTTGGGCTGGTTGGCAAGCATGGTCATGCGCACTGATGGCCAACAGGGCATTGTTCTGAATGTCGTCGTTGGACTTGTTGGCGCGGTTCTGGCCGGTTTTATACTAACGCCGTTGCTTGGCGGCGCACCGATTACTCAGGGCGCATTCGACATTCGTTCGCTTGTCGTATCATTCCTTGGCGCGGTGGTATTGCTCGGCATCGTAAATCTGATCCGTCGCGGATCGGTCCGCTAAGTATACCTCAGACATAACTTTGGGTTTTAACCGACATGGCCGGGCCAACTTAGTTGGCTCGGCCATTTAATCTACGGCAAGCGCTTTTTTCTCCCGATCCAGCATCAAGGCCTGTGCGATCGTGGCGGTCAACATTATCGGTTCGAACGGTTTCGTGATGAGATAGGTTGGTTCGGGCCGTTCCCCTGTCAAAAGGCGTTCGGGAAAGGCGGTCACAAAAATGACCGGAATATCGAAAACATCCAATATGTCGCGCGCCGCATCAATACCGCTTGACCCGTCGGCAAGACTTATATCGGCAAGGACAAGTTCAGGCTGCAAATCTTTTGCCATTTTCACGGCCTGATCCTGTGTTCGCGCAATGCCGATCACATCATGACCGACTTCTTTCACAATCGCCTGAATATGCAGCGCGATGACAGCTTCGTCCTCAATTATCATGATACGCGATCGAAGCATCGCAGAAATTGCCTGCTTCGCCGCATCAAGATTTTGAGCGACAATTTCTGGCGTGGTGTCGAGAATTTGCGCAGTCTCTGTTATGTTAAAGCCTTCGACTGCGGTCAGCAGAAGCGACTGGCGACCAAGGATATCGAGGTCATTTATTGCTGATCCGGATACGAGGTCGGCACTGGCCGGATTCAAAATTATGTGAAAAATACGGTATAGCTCGACGCGCGCTGGTTGTTGGCTGTCAAATATGCCAGGCGCTTCCAGTATCGCTTTGAGTGCTTGCCCAACGGCAACATCGCCCAATGTCTGAGAACCCGTAACGGCGCGGGCATAGCGGCGTAAAAACGGCAATTCCGGCGCAACGGCAGATGTAAAATTCATGAGAACTCCAACGTAAATCGCGTTGCTAACCATTTTATTATATGATTGTTCCCAACTGTGGAACTTCTGAACAATAGCATGGTTACGGCTGGATTGTCCCCCTTCAAGGACACATTGTTTCGCCGGATATATAAATATGATAGCGCCAACGACCCACTCAATACTTTCGGAGCCAATCGGCATGGGACGCAAATCATCGTTTGAAAATGCATCCAAGCCGACTTTGAAGAGTTTGAGATCATCCGCACAACACGATCCGGTTTCGATTGCGCTGAAGCGGCTGCACGACGACGTCACGAGTGAGGAAGTGCCCGACGATTTTCTGTCTATCCTTGCTGCCATAGATCGCAAAATTGCGTCGGGCGAGGACAGTCAATGACTGGTGGTATCGAGCGTGCGCCGATGACGCCGGAAAATGACAAAATCTTTCGGGACAATCTTGTCGCCATTATTCCTTCATTGCGGGCTTTTGCTCGTGGCTTGTGTGGGAACCGTGACCTTGCCGACGATCTTGCACAGGATGCCATGACGCGCGCCTGGTCAGCACGGCAAAGTTTTGAGCCTGGATCGAACTTTCGTGCGTGGATGTTTATGATCCTGCGCAACCAGTTTTACACGACTGTCCGCAAAAATGCCCGGATGGTGAACGTCGAACCTGAATTTATCGAGCGTGCCCTGACAGTAGGACCAGCGCAGCAGGACCGGTTGCATGTCGACGACGTGGCAATGGCATTGCAAAAGCTCAATCCCGAGCAACGCGAAGTGCTCATGCTCGTTGGTGCAAACGGGGTTTCCTATGAGGAGGCTGCACAAATCATCGGATGCGCGGTTGGCACGATCAAAAGCAGACTGGCGCGGGGGCGCACGGCATTGGCGGCACTTTTGGAAGGTCCGGACGATGCCATTGATGTTTCGGTTCGTCCGGTCAAAAGGATGGGCAGTGACGTCATCGAGCGCACGCGACGGCGATCGGAAGCGGCGATATTTTAAGTTCTACGCAAGGGGACGGTGTGCGCCGCATTACACTTAACCAGCGACTGACGCTTGCCGTTGTCCTCGCCCTTTTGCCGATTGCTATCATCAGTATCGTCCAAGGTCTTGCAAACCGCCAGAATGCCCAACAGCTGATTGCAGAGCGTTTGACCAGCAGCGCTCTGGCGACAGCCGCTGTGCAGCGTGAACCAATCATGGCAGCCGAAAAAATGCTGCAATCGCTTGCGCGCGATCCGGTTGTTCGTGCGATGGGTGCGGCGTGCTCGCGCATCCTCGTCAATCGGATCAGTGATCGCGACCAGATCGTTAATTTCATCCGGTCCGACGCTGAAGGGCGGGTTCGGTGCAGTGCAATATCAGCGCCGCTGGATACTTCGCTTGCGGATAGGCCGTGGTGGCAAGAGGCGCGGCGCACGCGCGGCTTTTCGGTCAGCAAACCCAATGTTGGCGTTGTATCGAAACGGCGGGTGATGACGGCAGTTCTGCCACTGTATGATTTATCGGGAAACAAGTTTGACGGCATGATTACGGCCGGCATGCAAATGTCATGGATGCAGTCTGCGCTGGCCAAGACAACGCTGTCCGGAGACGCTATTTCCGCAATTGCCGACGATACCGGCGCGATTTT
>JAYTWA010000096.1:0-5368 GCA_043743675.1 Sphingomonadales bacterium | reverse complement strand
CGCCGCTCAGCGATGCACGACGATCCAACTTCACGATAAGTTGGATTTGAAACAGTTCCAGATCCGATGATGGTGCCTGCTGGAAGGGCGCGTGTACGCGCGGCATGGGCGATCAACTCATGAAAGCCGAATGCCATCGGTGCGCCGTTCGCATTGCCGAAACGCTCCCCGTTCCAATCGACTGCCAGGTTGAGGCAGACCCTGCCGTCGCGCCATGATTCGCCCAATTCATTTGGCGTGACGGCAAATGGCGCAACGCTGCACGCAGGCTTGGCTTGGACCCACCCAAAGCCGGTCTTCATTTCACCCGGCGCCAAAACCCGCAGTGACCAATCGTTGAGCTGAACGATCAGTTTGATATGACCCAGTGCATCGTCTGCGCTGACGCCCATCGGCACGGCATCGGTGATGATGCCAAATTCTCCTTCGAAATCAATTCCATCCTCTTCCGAGGGCAGAATGACATCGTCGCACGGTCCCAGAAACTGGTGCGACATCCCCTGATACATAAGCGGCAACTTCCGCTCCATCGGGGGTAGGCCGAACGCCAACTGCATCAACGCGCCGTGACTTTCGAATGCCGACCCATCGAGCCATTGCCATGCGCGCGGCAAGGGAGCGGCGAAGCGCAGATCTTTGATTGAAAGACCCTCACCCGCATCAAGCCGTGCCGCGAGCGCAGATAGACGTGCTTCTGCAACCGGCCAGTTTTCGATCGCCTGTTGCAGGGTTGCCGCAATATCTGACGGTACCAGGTAGCGGTTCGCATCGCTGGAAATGACGGCAAGGGCACCATCGGGGTGCCCGGTCACGATTGTCGCAAGTTTCATGCCGCAAGGTCCTTTTTGGGTGCGGTATCAGTGAGTGCAAATTTCCAAGGCGTTCAACCTTCGAAAATTGCAACGGCGCGCGTCCACCCTGCCGAGCCACCTTTTACTTTGTGGGGAAAGCACGACACCGTGAAACCAAACGGTGGCAGCACCTCCAGATTGTGAAGCTTCTCGAGGTGGCAATAACCGATGTCACGTCCCGCCTTGTGCCCTTCCCAGATCAACGAGGTGTCACCAGTTTCCGCCACGCGCTTCGCAGTGTAACTGAACGGCGCGTCCCACGACCATGCGTCAGTGCCTGTGACGCGAACCCCGCGTGAGGTAAGATACATTGTTGCCTCATACCCCATGCCGCAGCCGGTATCGACGAAATCCGGACTGCCGACCGCGCCACCAGCGGCCGTGTTGACAAGTACGATGTCGAGTGGCTGCAAATCGTGTCCGATGCGCGCCAGTTCGGCTTCGACGTCAGAAGCGGTCGCGACATAACCGTTATCGAAATGGCGAAAATCGAGCTTCACCCCGGGCCGGAAGCACCAGTCCAGAGGGACTTCGTCGATCGTCATTGACGGTTTGCCGCCGTCCATAGTCGGGTCAAAATGCCACGGAGCATCAAGATGCGTGCCGTTGTGTGTTGACATTGTCACTAATTCGGCCGCAGCAAATCCTTCTCCGCCAGGTATTTGTTCGGCGGTCAATCCGGGAAAAAAATGTGCGGCTTCTTTCACGGTTTCGCGATGGGTTTGGTAGGTAATTTTGGGCCGCATGAATGGCGGGTCAGTAATGACATCGTTTTCGAGGAAAATCGACAAATCGACAAAACGGCGGGTCATAAAGTTGTCCTCAACATGGAGTTACCTCGTGAAACTGGATTAGGCGGTGTGGCCACCCAACGTCTCGGCAAACCAGTCGCTGATATAGTCGCAGCCAAACGACATATTGTCGGCCCCGACATGTTCAACGCCGCCCTCTCGGTCCGTAAAGATTTTCAATTCGCGGCGCGGGCTGTTGGTTAGCTGTTCATAGGCCTGATGGGCATATTCGACACCGATTTGCCGATCGTTCGCGCCGTGCGTAACCAGGAATGGCACCCTGATGCGGTCCATGTGTCCATTCAGATCCATGTCTTTCGTCCTGGCGTGAAAATCGTCCATGTCGGTTGCGCCGAACACCCACATCACATGCGCCCAATAATGTGGCACGGGGTTCTCGCCCTCGCGACGTAGCCGCTTTTGCTGAACCTCCGCCCAATTGTGGTTGGCCCCCCAGCACGCGCCTGCGGTAAACCGCGGTTCATAGGCGACGGCGCGCGGTGCGTAATGGCCGCCGAGCGAAATACCAGTCATACCGATGCGTTTCGCATCGACATCGCTTTGCGTTTCGAGCCAATCGACCGCTTTTGATGCCCATTGCTCGCTATAGGGGGTGGCGGGCAGGTTCTGCAGGCGGAGCGCCTCGCCGGTGCCCGGCTGATCAACGCAAAGGGTAGATATCCCGCGCCGGGCGAGGGCTTGGGGCAGGCGCGACCAATAGAGCAGCTCCTTGTTGCTATCGAGCCCATTGCAATAAACGACAGCGGGCTTCGGTCCGTCACCCGGCGCGCGCGTCCAAAGGGCAGGCATCGTTCCTGCCACCAATGGAATTTGCACACGTTCCGCATCGACTGTGCCAAGCGCAGTCGCCTTTTCGAAACAGGCTCGCGCCCGTTGATAGGTTTCCATGCGGCCGGCGGTGCCCTGCGCCTGCATGCGCTCGCCATTCAGCAGATACAGTGCTGCGCGCTCGAGCTTTGCCCCCGCCGAAAAGTTGCGGCCCGCCACTTCATCCTCGTCTGCGAGTTCGATCAATGTATCGGCCTTGGCCATCCAGGCATTCATGAAAGCCTGCGTGCCATTATCGGCACTGGTTCCTGCGGCATCTTTTGCGGCAGCGATAATATCGACGACCTCGCCAATTTGAGCACCCGATTCCATCGCAATTGCGACCGACAGGTTCCAGATATAGTTTGGAAAGGGAGAGAATAGCGACATGGCTCAGACTCCTGCAGGCTGGAACAAACCAGCGTCGGGAGCGGGGTGCGGCATGGTTTGCGGCCCGCCGACACCGATCCCCCACTGATCCATGATCAAGGGGGAGGGGGTGTGAACTGTCGGCTGCCACGTCGCGTCGTCAACCGCTTCGAGCTCGGACGTGTATTCCACCGCAAAATCGTCAGGCGTCGTGAAATAGCTAAATGTGTTGTTTCCAGCCGTGTGGCGGCCCGGACCCCATCGAATGTCGGTGCCTTGCTGCTTTAAGCGATGAATACCGCGCATCATGTCATCGATACCAAGCATGTCATAAGCCACGTGGTTCAGGCAAGGCGGCCCTGGCAGAAACGCAATCCTGTGATGCCATTCGTTGCACCGCAAAAACGACATGAAATCACCCAGCCAGTCGCTCAGTTTGAATCCCAGCACGTCGATGAAAAACTGCGTTGCCGCTTTGTGGTCCGGCGAGTGCATGACGATGTGGCTGATCTTTTGCGGTATGCCTTCCCAGCGCCGTATGGCACGCATCGGACCGCGCGCGACTTCGGCAGAAATCTCGAACGGCATGCCGTCGGGGCTGAAGAAACGGAAACCATAGCCGCCGCCCAGCGTCTCAAGTTCCCGGGGTGGGAAGACGATCTTGCATCCTGCTGCCACGACCTTTTCGTGAAGCGCATCGATATCGCCCCGGGTTTCCGCCGCTAGCGCAATAATGTCGATACGCTTCGCTTCGGACGCGCGCAGTCGCACGACATAAAGTTCGTCGTGTCCTTCGGTGGCGAAATGCACCATGCCGTCCTGCTCGCCCACCTCGCGCAAGCCCCAGACCTCGCCATAAAATGCTCGCTCGGCCGCCATGTCGGTTACGGCGTAGCCGACATATCTAATTTCACTAACGCGCGACATGATAATCTCCAGAAGTACAGAAGTGGTTGGGATTAGATTGGTTCGGCCACCTTGGTGAACATTGCGCGGGTCGCTTGGGCGTTTTCGATCAGCGGACCTTCGCCGATCTGCCCCCGACAAATGTCCAGCGATGCCTTAACAATATAGCGGCAGCGTTCGTGACGCCGCGCCTGGTACGCAACAAAAGCAGCGTGGACGTTGTCCGCATCGCATAACTCGTCGGCCAAAACTATGGCATCTTCGATTGCCATCCCTGCACCTTGGCCAAGGTGCGGTGTCGTCGCGTGGACGGCGTCGCCCAACAGAACAATTCGCCCCTTGTGCCAATCACTGTCCAGAAAAATCCATTCGAGCGGCTTGTAAACCACCTCGTCATCGACGGTGATCTGTTCGGCGAGCACGCGAATTGCCGGGGCAGGGACTGCCATCAGTTTCTCTCGCATCGCCCTCGCCATACCTTGGCGGGGATACCACGGGTTTCCAGGTTCGGGTGTTGTGACGAACATGTACATCAGACTATCGGACAGCGGGACGAGGCCGAGCCCGGTTGGTCCTTCAAAGGCAAAGAGGCAATCGACGTCTGGCGTCCGGTCAAGATTGTAACGCCATACTGATTGTCCTGCGAACGCTGGTCCGGGGGCATCTGGGAACAAGTGGGTGCGGGTTTCCGAATACAGCCCGTCCGCGCCAATGATCAAATCATAGCGGCCGGTCGATCCGTCACTAAAAGTCACTGCAACGCCTGAACCGTTGTCGGCCAGGTCGGTTGCGGTGAGGCCTAGCCTGACATTTGCGCCCGCACTGATGACGCGGTCACCCAGCACCTTGTGCAGCGCACGGCGACCGATACCGACATTGGCAGGGTAGCCATCAACGAGACGGGGTGACGGAATTCGTGCAACAGATTGGCCGGTCGGAATACGGACATCAACATAGTCGAATCCAAAGCCCGCATCGATATAGTCGTCGATCAGACCGAGTTCGGTCATGGCACGGATGACGTTTCCCTGCTGGATAATGCCAACTCCATATACCGACCAGGTGGGATCGCGCTCAATGACGTCGACCTCAAATCCTTTACGCCTGAGCGCAATAGCGGCGGTGAGTCCGCCAATACCACCTCCAATTATGAGCGTCTTAGCGTCCTTCATCCGACAACCCGTCCTATACGCGCCCGGATCCGTTCCGGCTAGCTGGTCGGATGATAGGACCAAAGCCTCCATTTGTAAAAATGACACTTCTTATGAAGCACAATCAATTCGGTGAATGAATGCTGGCGTTCCGAATTTCGCTGATCAACCAGCGAAGACCGGGGTCGTCGGCTCGTGTCGTGTGATACTGCAGCATCTCGCGCATGACCGGGAAATCGAATGGCAGCTCGGCATAGCTGAGCGGAAGTCGCGATGAATAGGCCTGGGCGAGTCTCTCGTGCATTACGGCCAACCTGTTGGTGTTAATCAGCATCTCGGGCGCAACCGCAAACGACGACACCATAACTTCGATGGTCCGTTGTTTGCCATGATCGCGCAGAAGTGTTTCGGCGAAGGAGGTTGGCCGGAGCCGGCCAATTTCGACAACCACATGGCCTGCTGCAAAAAACAC
>JAYTWA010000095.1:0-2639 GCA_043743675.1 Sphingomonadales bacterium | reverse complement strand
CGCGAAAAACCGATCAACTCGATCTATATGATGGCGCACTCGGGTGCCCGTGGTTCGCAGGCGCAGATCAAGCAGCTTGCGGGCATGCGCGGCCTGATGGCCAAGCCATCGGGCGAGATCATCGAAACGCCGATCATCTCGAACTTCAAGGAAGGCCTGACCGTCCTTGAGTATTTCAACTCAACCCACGGCGCCCGCAAGGGCCTCGCGGATACGGCGTTGAAGACCGCCAACTCAGGTTACCTCACACGCCGCCTCGTCGACGTGTCGCAGGATTGCACGATTGTCGAACTCGATTGCGGCACCGAACGCGCGCTCGAAATGAAGGCGATCGTTCAGGGCGGCTCGGTCATCGCGTCGCTTGGCGAGCGTATTCTTGGCCGCACGACGATGGAAGACATCATCGATACCAAGACCAACGAAGTGATGATCCCGACCGGAACATTGCTCGACGAAGCCAACATCCTGACGATCGAGGCGATTGGCACGCAAGCAGTGAAAATCCGCTCGCCGCTGATCTGCGAAAGCGTTGGCGGTGTGTGCGGGGCTTGCTATGGCCGCGACTTGGCGCGCGGGACGCCGGTCAACATCGGTGAAGCGGTCGGCGTCATTGCCGCCCAGTCGATCGGTGAGCCGGGCACGCAGCTGACCATGCGCACCTTCCACATTGGTGGTGCCGCGCAGCTGAACGAGCAGTCGAACATCGACGCGCTTGCGGACGGCAGCTTCGAATATCGCGATCTGCGCATCATCAAGGACAAAGCGGGTCGCCGCGTGTCTCTGTCGCGTCAGGGCGAAATCGCGATTGTCGATGCCGATGGCCGCGAACGTGCGGTGCACCGTATTCCTTATGGTGCCTATCTGCTGTTCGATGATGCAGCTCTTGTGAAGCAGGGTGATCGTCTGGTTGAATGGGATCCGTTCACCATGCCAGTCATCACCGAAACCGGCGGTATCGTAAAATATCAGGATCTGGTCGAAGGGCAGACGCTCGTTGAACAGACGGACGAAGCCACGGGTATCGCGCAGAAAGTCGTGACCGAATATCGTCAGGGCCGCACCAAGGAAGATCTGCGTCCGCGCCTGACTCTTCTTGGCGAGGACTCAGCCGATGCCGCACGCTACATGCTTGCGGTCGGGGCGACCCTCTCGGTCGAGGACGGTGCCACTGTTTTCGGCGGCGACGTGCTTGCCCGTGTTTCACGCGAAGCGGCCAAGACACGCGACATCACCGGCGGTCTGCCGCGTGTTGCCGAGCTGTTCGAAGCGCGTATCCCCAAGGAAAATGCCATCATCGCGCGGGCATCGGGCCGGGTCGTGTTCGGCAAGGATTATAAGGCAAAGCGTAAGATCGGTATCCAACCCGAGGACGGCGGCGAACTGGCGGAATATCTGATCCCGAAGTCGAAAGTCATCGACGTTCAGGAAGGCGATTACGTCAAGCGCGGCGACAATCTGATCGGGGGTTCGCCGAACCCGCATGATATTCTCGAAGTGATGGGTATCGAACCCCTCGCCGAATATCTCGTCGCGGAAATCCAGGAAGTCTATCGTCTGCAGGGCGTGAAGATCAACGACAAGCACATCGAAACGATCGTTCGCCAGATGCTGCAGAAGGTCGAGATCACCAACGGCGGCGACACGACGTTGCTGGCGGGCGAACAGGTCGACCGGACCGAGATGGACGAGACCAACGCGAAGCTGACCAAGGGCCAAGCGCCCGCGGAAGGGAAGCCTATCCTCCTCGGCATCACCAAGGCGAGCTTGCAAACGCGCAGCTTCATCTCGGCGGCGTCGTTCCAGGAAACCACCCGCGTGCTCACCGAAGCCTCGGTTCAGGGGAAGAAGGACACGCTGACGGGCCTGAAGGAAAACGTCATTGTTGGACGGCTCATTCCGGCAGGCACGGGTGCAGGTCTCAACCGCCTGCGTGTGACGGCTACCAGCCGCGACGCTGCACTCCGTGTGCAACAGCGGGACTGGCAGGCATCGCTGATTGCGCCGAACAGCGCAGCCGAGGAGCACGAAGCCGAACTACGTCAGCCCGTCGAAGCCGACACGGGCGATGATGCACTGGCTGAAGTGATCACGTCGGGCCACGGCACGGATGCCGATGCGGGTGATTATCTGAACAGCTAAACCCGTTCAGCATGAACATTAAAAAGCCCCCGTCGCAGTAATGCGGCGGGGGCTTTTTGTTTCGGAATGGGACAGCACGTTGCAGCGAAATTTAGACAACGCTTGCACAGCATCGCTGTATCATTTACTGAAAATTAACAGGTCGCAAAATCCGCAACGCCGGAACAACCAATTTTTTTCGGGGTATTATTTATGCGCTCTTTCAAGAAATTCCTTGCCGTTTCAGCGGCAAGCATGTCTGCACTTATGGTTGCAGCACCTGCGGTTGCAGGTAACATTCTGATCATCAACGGCCTGACTGGAACGTCGGAAGTTGGCACAACAAACTCCATCACGACGCAGCTCAACACGCTGCACACAGCTGTTGGCAATGTCGTTACGGTTGTTGACACTGTTCCCGTTAGCTTTGCAGGTTACCAGCAAGTCTGGGACATCCGTTTCAGCAATTCGGGCGCACTCGCTGCGGGCACGATTACCCAGTATGTCAGCTATCTGGCTGG
>JAYTWA010000094.1:0-1767 GCA_043743675.1 Sphingomonadales bacterium | reverse complement strand
TTGTTCGGGTCGCCTTTGCCGCGCATTGTGCGCAGGGCGAAACCAACCAGCCCCCAGCGCGTGTTTTTTGCAACCGCAAACACCGACATTTTGCCGTCGTCGAGCGCGTCGCGCGTGCCGAGCTTGCCCGGATCAAGCGAATAGACATTGTTGCCGATGAACAGCAGCGGCGTGACAATCGGTTCGGTCGCGCCGTCAAGTGTCAGGCGGTAGCGGTGGTGACGCAGGTTGCGCAGAACGCCGACGGCAGCCGGGATATTGGCAACCCATTTGGGCACGCCGCTGCGTTCGCGTTCGGCTTCGCGCAACTGCACAAGTTTGGGATAAATGCCGATCGACGCATTGTTGACGAAGGTTTTGCCGTTGACGCTGACCAGATCAATGGGCTTGGTTTTGCCCGCAGCGATGACTTTTGCCGCGCCTTCGAGGTCGAGTGGAATGCCAAGTTCGCGCGCGAGATTGTTGCGCGTGCCCAGCGGCAGGATGGCATGTGTTGCGCCGGCTTTGCTCAGGATTGCAGCTGCTGTGCCCTGCGTGCCGTCGCCGCCACCAATGGCGACCGCGCCCGATTTGGCGAGCCGCGAGATCGTGGCCCTCAATTCAGGACCATCGACGGCATGGACATCTGCGGTGAGCCCCGCCGATTTGAACGCGGCTTCAATCTGGTCAACCAGCGCATCCCCGGCGCGCGATGCGGCACCACCGCCGCGGTTAACGACGACGGCGAAGGGTTTGGTCACCGCCCGCGCTTTTTGCGCTGCGCCTCCAGATCAAGGACAACATTTTCAACGCCTTCGGGAAGCAAGCCCAAACGCCGCGCAACTTCCTGATAGGCTTCGACTTCGCCACCCAGATCGCGGCGGAACCGGTCCTTGTCGAGTTTTTCGTTGGTCGTCATGTCCCATAAGCGGCAGCCATCGGGACTGATTTCGTCCGCCAATATGACGCGGGCATAGTCGTTTTCCCACACGCGCCCGAATTCGAGTTTGAAGTCGACAAGGCGGATGCCGATGCCCGCAAAAAGTCCGCTCATGAAGTCATTCACGCGGATCGCCATGTCGGCAATGTCGTGCATTTCTTCTTGGGATGCCCAGCCGAAGGCCGCGATATGCTCCTCGGTGATCATCGGATCGTTGAGCGCATCGTCTTTGTAATAATGCTCGATGATCGTGCGCGGCAGTTGCGTGCCTTCCTCGATGCCGAGGCGCGTGGAGAGCGATCCCGCCGCAACATTGCGCACAACAACTTCGATGGGAATGATCTCGACCTGGCGAATCAGCTGTTCACGCATGTTCAGGCGACGCATGAAATGATGCGGAATGCCGATGTTGCCGAGCAGGGTAAAGATATGCTCGCTGATGCGGTTGTTGAGAACGCCCTTGCCGTTGATCGTGCCCTTTTTCTGGGCATTGAACGCAGTTGCGTCATCCTTGAAATACTGGATTAGTGTGCCTGGTTCGGGCCCTTCATACAGAATCTTGGCCTTGCCTTCATAGATTTGGCGGCGGCGGGACATGGGCAATTCCTCGACACATAAAGAGCAATGCCCCGGCAAACGGACTCTCAAGCGAGCGCGCGGGCCGGGGCTTGATACTGCTATAACGAGGCGCGGGCGAAGGCGCAATCAAGCGCCAGACGCAACTCGGCTCCATAATCAGGACAGTGTTGGGAATATCGACCGGCGCGTCCTTGCCACGTGCATCCGGGCTGGACGACTTTGGTATTTATCGTATCGAAAGCGTCCAGGCTTTCTTTTGGTGGTATGAT
>JAYTWA010000093.1:0-3599 GCA_043743675.1 Sphingomonadales bacterium | reverse complement strand
CACCACCATCCAGTCGCTCGCGCCCAGCCGCGCGTTCGATCCATAGCTGTTGATGATTCCGCCATTGATGACCGTCGGGTCCACACCCCCCGCATCAAGCATTGCCGCGATCATGCTCGTTGTCGTAGTTTTCCCGTGCGTGCCCGCCACCGCAACGGTCGATTTTAGCCGCATCAGTTCAGCGAGCATTTCGGCGCGCCGCACCACGGGAATGCGCTGCTCATACGCTGCCGCAACTTCGGGGTTTGCGCGCTTGATCGCGGTCGAGGTCACCACCACCGCGGCATCGCCCAGATTGTCGGCATCATGCCCGATAGCGACGAGTATGCCACGCTTGCGCAATCCTTCGATCACATAGCCTTCGGCGACATCCGAACCCTGCACTTTGTAACCCAGATTGTGCATCACTTCGGCAATGCCCGACATGCCGATGCCGCCGATGCCGACGAAATGGATCGTGCCAATGTCAGTCGCCACGCCCTTCATCGCGCATAGGCCGGTTTGAACGTGGCGGGCTGCATCCCGATGGGTGCGGGCCCAATGTGTTCAATCAGGTTCGCCAGATCACGCGTCGCATCCGGGCGGCCACAGCCCCACGCACGCTTGGCTGCATTGGCAAGGCCTACCGCATCGAGGCCCAGTTTCTGCATCTGCTTGGCCAGCTCGACCGGCGTAAAATCATGTTCCGCAATCGCGCGTGCTCCGCCCGCCGTCACCATTTCACGGACATTTGCCGTCTGATGATCGTCCATTGCGCTCGGCAAGGGGATCAGGATTGCCGGTCGCCCCGCCGCCGTCAGTTCGGCAATCGTCGAAGCACCGGCGCGCGCGATAACAAGATGCGCCCAGCTCAACCTCTCGGGCAAATCGGCCATATAGGTATTCAGATCGGAGGGTATGCCCAACTGCGCATAACGTTCGCGCACCCCGTCGATGTCCTCGGCGCGGCATTGCTGCGTCACTTGCAAGCGCCGCCGGAAATTGAGTGGCAGCATCCCCAGCCCATCGGGTACGACGCGCGACAGGACGCTTGCCCCCTGCGACCCGCCCGTCACGAGAATGCGGAAAATGCCATTGTCATCAAGTGGCGGGAAATCCTGCTCACGGATTTTGATGATTTCTTCACGCACCGGATTACCAATCAGGTGTGTCTTCGTCGCCCAACTGCTCTGCATGCGTTCGGTATCGGGGTAGCTTGTCGCAATCGCATTCACCCAGCCGCCGACCAGCCGGTTGACACGACCCAGCACGGCATTTTGTTCATGCACAACCGTCGGCACGCCGCCGCGCTTAGCCCCCAGCAGCGCTGGAAACGCCGGATACCCCCCGAACCCGACCACCGCAGACGGACCGAACTCGCGGAAAATATCGTAACTCATCGCGCGACCTTTGCGGATCGCCTTCCAGCCGGGCAGCCAAGACATCGGACTTTTCGTAATCCGTCCCGCCGGAAGCGTATGAATTTGAACACCTTCGAACAGCCCCGGAATCTTTGCCCCACGTTCGTCGGTAATCAGCGCGACATGATGCCCGCGCCGGATCAGTTCGGCCGCCAGCGCGTGCGCCGGCACCATGTGCCCCCCGGTGCCGCCTGCTGCCAAAACAAAGTTTTTCGAGATGCTCACCGCTTGCTCCACCGCACCACATAGGGGGAGCGTCGCAGATACGGGTTTCGGCGCGTGAATGCCAGCAACAGGCCAAACCCCATCGACAGCGCAAGAAACGACGATCCGCCGTAGCTGATAAACGGCAATGTCATCCCCTTTGATGGGGCAAGGTTCACATTAACCGCCATGTTGATCAGCGCCTGAAGCGCGAACTGCATCGTCAGGCCGGATGCCGCCAGAACGATGAACGGGTCTTCCTCATCAAGCAGTTTGACGAATACCCGCACGACAATCGCAAGGAACAGGCACGCAATGGCAATGCACGCGAACAAGCCGAACTCCTCACCGATCACAGAGAAAATATAGTCAGTATGCGCTTCGGGCAGATGGAATTTCGCTTCGCCACCGCCCGGCCCAGTGCCGAAAAAGCCGCCCGCCGTGATGGTCGCATAAGCGCTGTCGACTTGATAGGTATCGCCCTGTTGAAACAGGAAATTATTGATCCGCTGCGTCGCGACCGGATAAAATAAATAGGCGGCGACAATCCCAACCGCACCACATCCAGCCAGCGTTCCCATGATCCGGTAAGACAGCCCCGTCAGCGTCAGCATCGCCAGCCAGACCGTGCAGAAAATGATTGTCTGTCCAAAATCGGGTTGTTTCATGAGGAAAAAAGCGATCAGCGCGACAAGGACGCCAGAAACTGGAATTACGGGCAACGACTTGTCATGCGCGCGCAAACTCAGCAGCCACGCAAGGCTGACCACGAACAGCGGCTTCAGAAATTCGGAAGGCTCCAGCCCCGAAATACCGACATTGATCCAGCGTTGCGCGCCATTCACTTCATACCCGATCAGCGGGACCAGCGCGAGCAACACGCTGAACACGCCTGCGCCAAACATCGCCAATCGTCGTGCTTGTTGCACGGGCAGCATTGAAACCGCGAGCATAACCGGCACACCGACAGCCGCCCACGCCAATTGCCGCCAGAAATAATTCAGTGGGGCGACCGTGATATTGCCGCCCGAATAACGCGCTGCTGCAGACGGTGACGCTGCAGCAACAGCGATCAGCCCGATTGAAATCAGGACGAAAACGAGGAGCAGGAGAACGCGGTCAATTTCCCAGAACCAAAGCCCGAACGCTGAACGGTCTGATCGCCCGAGGCGCCCAGCGACACTGTTCTTTACCCGCGCTGTGCCGCGCGAAATTGCGGTTGTCATAGTGCCCCCACCAGTGCCCGGAACTGATCGCCCCGGTCTTCATAATCACGAAATTGATCGAACGATGCGCAAGCGGGCGACAGCAATACTGTCTCGCCGGGCTTTGCTGCCATGCTTGCACGCTTCACGGCTTGGTCGAGCGTCACGCTTTGCGACACGGCAACGCCATGACCACGCAGGATGTCGGCCAGAATCGAACTGTCACGCCCAATTGTGAACGCGGTTTTGACGTGGCCGAAATGCGGGACACAGGCGTCCAGTTCCTGCGTCTTCGCCTGCCCACCCAATATCCAGTGGATGACCGGATAAGCCGCCAACGCAGGCGCAGTCGATGTCGGGTTGGTCGCCTTGCTGTCGTTGACGTAGAGGACGCCGCCCTTATCGCGCACCCGCTCCATCCGGTGCGGCAGGCCGGGGTATGTGCACAGGCCAGTTTCGATTTGGTCGTCGTTCAAACCAATTGCTCGACAGGCAATTGTTGCCGCCTGAGCATTCTGCATGTTGTGTGAACCCTGAAGCGATAGCCATGCAACTTGGTCACCAACCTTCACATTGTGGATAAAGTAGATCAGCGGATCGTCGGCATTGTCTGAAACGTCCTCGTCAGCCCATGCGACATAATCCACGATCGCGTAGCGTTTAGCTGACTGCATCTCGAACAACCGCGCCTTGCTCGCGGCATATGACTCAAACCCGTCATACCGGTCCAGATGGTCGGGCGTAATGTTGAGCAACACCGCGACGTCGCAATCGAGCGTGAAGGTCAGGT
>JAYTWA010000092.1:0-12637 GCA_043743675.1 Sphingomonadales bacterium | reverse complement strand
TGGTGGATTTCAACCGAGCCGTCGGGGCGTTCTTCATATTTTTCGGTTTCGACCGCGCAGGCTTGGGGAAGTTCTTGATAAAGTTGCAGGAAAATCTGTTCGCGGGTGATTTCGGCGGCCATCACACGGTCGGTTGCGTCGCTGATCTGGTCCGCGGGAAAGTGCCATGGTCCTTCGGGCATCGCCGCTGCCAGCCGCGCTTTCAAGTCGGCAACACCGTCGCCTGTCGTCGCGCTGATGATGAGCGTGTCCGTGAAGGTTAAGCGCTCGGTCAGCACCGTGATGTGACGCAGCATCTTGCCATGATCGGCCACATCGACTTTATTGAGGACGAGGAGCTTGGGTTCCGGGCGGGATTCTAGCCCTTTCAATATGCCTTCAACCTTTGGCCCCAGCCCGCCTTTGGCATCGATCAGCAGCACGATCAGGTCGGCATCCTGCGTGCCGCCCCACGCGGCTTGCACCATGGCGCGATCAAAGCGGCGTTTCCCTTCGAAAATACCGGGCGTGTCGACCAGCATGATCTGGGTTTCGCCGTCAATGGCAATGCCCATTAGGCGGACGCGGGTGGTCTGTGCCTTCGGACTGACAATCGCGACTTTCTGCCCGACGAGTGCGTTAACGAGCGTCGATTTCCCCGCGTTCGGCGCGCCGAGAATGGCAACGAGGCCGCAATGCTGTGTCATTTTAGTTTATCCAATAAAGCCGCCGCCGCCGCCGTTTCGGCTTCCTGCTTCGAATTGCCGGTTGCACTGGCTTCACCTGCGCTCCCCAAGCTGACGGAGATCGTGAACACCGGATTATGGTGCGGGCCGCTGCGGTCGGTGATGGTGTAGGCAGGCGGACGGCGGTTGTGCGCGGCGGCCCATTCCTGAAGCGCGGATTTGGGGTGGCGGGGCGCGTCGACATGACCTTCGACCAAGGCAGCCCAATGTTTGCGGATGAAGCCTTCGGCAGCGTCCCAACCATGATCGAGATAGAGTGCGCCGATCAGTGCTTCGGTAACGTCGCCCAAGATATTGTCGCTGTCAAAGGCACCATCATCGCGCGCTTGTTTGCCTAGTTTCAGATGTGCAGTCACGCCGATTTCACGCGCGACTTCTGCGCAGGCGATGCCGGTGACGAGGCTGTTCAACCGCCGCGACAATTCGCCTTCGGGTTCGTGCGGATAGGCCGCGTAAAGCCAGCGCGCGATGGTCAGCCCCAGCACGCGATCCCCCAAGAATTCAAGCCGCTGATAACTTTCGCCGCCTGCGCTGCCATGTGTTAGGGCGCGGCTGTAAAGCGCAAGGTCTTGCGGTGGTGCGCCGAGCGCGTCGGCGAGCCAATCAGACAGCGCTGTCAGAAGCCTTCCCCGATGCGATCCCAGCGCGCGGCTGAGAACCACGTCCACGGTCGTACCCAACTTGCCGAACCATCGGTTGAGAAGACTGAGATTTGCGCTTTGCCGACCAGGTTTTCCATCGGAACAAAGCCAAAGCCACCAGCTTCCAAACGGCTGTCGGCGGAATTGTCGCGATTATCGCCCATCGCCAGAAACTGGTCTTCGGGAACAGTGTAAACCTGTGTATCATCAGCAGCGATAGGGCCGAGATCGAGAACGTTATAACTTTTTCCGCCCGGCAGCGTCTCGCGAAATTGCGGGTAGCGGCACCGGCGTTTGCCATCCGACGCAGTTTCGGTGAACTGTGGGCCATAGCATGTCGTATTCGGCGTTTCGTCCATGACGAAATCGGCAATGCGCTTTTTGGGGACGGGTTGGCCGTTGATGAAAAGCTGACCGCTCTTCATCTGGACGAAATCACCGGGCAGCCCGATAACGCGCTTAATATAATCGACCTGATTTTCGGGCGGCTTTTTGAACACGATCACATCCCCGCGCGCGGGGATTGATTCAAATAGCCGCTTTGGGCCAGAGATCAGAGGTAGCGACCATGGAAAGCTATGCTTAGAATAGCCATAATTCCATTTCGTCACGATCAGATAATCGCCGGTCAGCAGGCGCGGCACCATCGACTCGCTGGGAATGCTGAACGGCGCAAAAATGAAACTGCGCAGGATAAAAACAAAAATGCCGAGCTTGAGCAGGAACTGCATGAAGTCGCGCGTTTCAGATTTCGCTTTGAGCGGTGTATCGGTGATGATGTCAGTCATTGAGGCGCGCATTGCGGCGCGCGGGCTAAACCGTCAAGCACGGGGTCGCGATTCGAAGGGATGAAGATGTACGACTGGACTGCGATTGAGGCACTGCCGAAGGTGCCTCTGACGGCTTTGTTTTCAAATGAGCCTGATCGAGTGACGCGGTTGTCGGTCAGACAATCAGGCATGTATTTCGACTTTTCAAAGACGCATCTGTCGCTTGCCGCGCTAGGAGAGTTCGAAGCACTGGCAGGGCAGGCGAAGCTGGTGGCCAAGCGCGACGATTTATTCGCGGGACGGATCGTCAACCCGAGTGAAGGTCGCGCCGCCGAACATACGGCTGAACGCGGCGAGGGGGCGCCCGAAAGTGTCGCAAAGGCGCAAGCACTTCATAATCGGATGCGCGCACTGATCGACGCTATCGAAGCCGATGCGTTGGGGCCCGTGCGTCACATATTGCACGTCGGTATCGGCGGATCCGCGCTTGGCCCGGACCTGATCGTCGATGCGCTGGGTCGTGACTCGGCGCGTTATGATGTCGCGATTGTGTCAAACGTCGATGGTTGTGCGCTTGAAGAGGCGTTTGCGCGGTTCGATCCATCGGCGACGTTGCTCGTCATAGCTTCGAAGACCTTCACGACGACCGAGACAATGCTGAACGCCGCATCGGTTCTGCAATGGATGAAGGAAGACGGGGTTGTCGACCCGATGGGGCGGGTGATTGCCCTGACAGCCTATCCTGACGCAGCGGTGGCGTGGGGTGTTGATGAAACCCGCGTTTTGCCCTTTAATGAAAGTGTTGGTGGACGTTATTCGCTGTGGTCTTCAATTGGATTTCCGGCGGCGCTAGCGTTGGGATGGGGCGATTTCGAGGAATTGCTCGAAGGCGCGGCAGAGATGGACCGGCATTTCCGGTTGGCGCCACTGAATGAAAATGCGCCCGTTCTGGCTGCCTTTGTGGACCAACTATATATACAGCGATGGGGGTGTGAAACGCGCGCGGTGTTTGCTTTTGATGAAAGGCTGCGCTTGTTGCCAAGTTACTTGCAACAGCTTGAAATGGAATCGAACGGCAAATCGGTAACAGCGGACGGCGCGCCACTTGGCCGGCACAGCGCGGCGATTACTTGGGGCGGCGTTGGCACCGACGCGCAGCATGCGGTGTTCCAGTTGTTGCATCAGGGCACGCGCATCATGCCGGTCGAATTTGTTGCAAGTATTGAGGCAGGGGACGTGCTTGATGCGGAACATCACCGTATTTTGCTCGCAAATTGCTTTGCCCAAGGGGCGGCACTGATGGCGGGTCGCGCGTCGGATGATGGCAATCGCAATTATCCGGGCGACCGCCCGTCAACGACAATTCTGCTCGATGATCTCGATCCGCGCACATTGGGTGCGTTGATTGCCTTTTACGAGCAGCGGACGTTTGTGAATGCGGTGCTTCTGGGGCTCAATCCATTTGACCAGTTCGGTGTTGAGCTGGGCAAGGAAATGGCCAAGAAAATTGATGATCCTGACGCGCGGGCAGGGTTCGACCCCTCGACACAAGCGCTCATGGCAAAAGCGGGGATTTAGATCAGACTGATCGAAACTTCGGATTGGCGAAACCGTAAGCGGGCCGCTACTTCGGAATCATAAATAAATGGCAGGGCTTTGATGAATAAATACGATTATGACCTCTTCGTTATTGGTGCAGGTTCAGGCGGCGTGCGGGCAGCGCGTGTTTCGGCGGCACATGGCGCGCGCGTTGCAATCGCCGAGGAATATCGGGTTGGCGGCACTTGTGTTATTCGCGGATGCGTACCCAAAAAACTGCTGGTTTATGGTGCACATTTTGCCGAGGATCTTGCGGATGCGCGGCGTTTTGGTTGGACCGTGGATGCGCCGACTTTTGACTGGCCCACTTTGCGCGACAATGTCCTTGAAGAAGTAACGCGGATCGAAGGCGTTTATGGACAGACTCTTGCCAGCAATAATGTTGCGATTTTCAAGGAACGTGCTGTTCTGACAGGACCAAATACCGTCAAACTCGCCAGCGGGCGTGAGATCACGGCAGGAAAAATCCTGATCGCGACGGGGGGATGGCCGGTCCGTCCCGAATTCCCCGGTTCCGAGCATGGCATTACATCGAACGAAGTCTTTCACCTCGACACGATGCCCAAGCGTGTGGTGATCGCAGGCGGCGGCTATATCGCCAACGAATTCGCCGGTGTCTTTCACGGTTTTGGCGCGCACGTCACGATCGTCAATCGCGGCGACCAAATTTTACGCGGATATGACGAGCAAATCCGCGATCGGCTGCTTCAGATTTCAATGACCAAGGGGATCGAATTCCGCTTCAATGCTCCTTTCGAGAGCATAACGAAGCAGGATGACGGCAAGCTGGTTGTGGCGATGAAGGGATGTGACGACATCATTGCCGATCTTGTGCTGTTCGCCACGGGTCGGGCACCCAATGTGACGGGGCTTGGCCTTGATGAAGTGGGCGTCGCTCTGAACGATAATGGTGCTGTCATCGTGGATGATGATAACAAATCAAGCATCGACACTGTTTATGCGGTGGGTGACGTCACAGATCGTATCCAGCTGACACCGGTAGCGATCCGCGAGGGACAGGCGTTTGCAGATACTATTTTTGGTAACAAGCCGACGCGTGTTGATTATGTTAATGTGCCGACGGCGGTGTTCAGCCATCCGCCACTGGCAGGCGTCGGGCTGACAGAGTCTCAGGCAAAGAATAAACTCGGCACGGTCAGGACATATACGTCCGATTTCCGGCCTATGAAAAACGTGCTGGCGGGCCGCAACGAGCGTGCACTTTATAAAATGGTGGTCGATGCTTCGACCGATGTTGTGGTTGGCCTTCACATGATTGGTCCCGACGCGCCCGAGATACTTCAGGCTGCGGCAGTGGCTGTCAAAGCGGGCCTCACAAAGGCGCAATTTGACGATACGGTTGCGCTGCATCCGTCGATGGCAGAAGAACTTGTCCTGCTCAAATGATCGTCGTCGTTAATAACTTATTGCAGGCGCGCATTGTATTTGGACGGTATGCGGAACCACGCTCCAAAGCGTAAAAGCAAAGCGAAAGCCGATCCGGCCAATCATTACTCGCGCTTGGCCGACGACTTTGGCTACACGCGCCGCGGCCAATATCGCGGGTCTGATGCCGGGCGGTTGATGACGGGGCGTCGCTTTTGGCTGCAACCGCTGACACTGTTTATCCTGTCGCTCTTGGCACTTGTTTTGGTTTGTGGCCTGCAATTGTGGCGTATGGGAACGTTTGACGCGGTTTTTGGGCCGAAAAGTGCTCAGATTGATCGGTCGTCAAAACGGTGGATGCTTAACGGCAGATCACCGCGTGCAGCCGATGATCATACCGCCAAAAACGAAGAACCCGATATTGATCGCGGCCCGCCATCCGAAGATGATACGGCTGAGTAATCAAGCGCGCTCGAAAATTGCTGCAATCCCCTGACCACCACCAATGCACATCGTTTCTAGTCCATAGCGCCCGCTGCGTCGGTGCAATTCGCGCGTAAGATTAGCAAGAATACGACCGCCGGTCGCGCCGATGGGATGGCCAAGCGATATGCCAGAACCATTGACGTTGAGAACTTCATGACGGCTGTCATCCTCACTCCATCCCCATCCTTTCAGCACTGCCAGCACTTGCGGCGCAAAGGCTTCATTCAGTTCGATCAGGTCGATGTCGCACCAGCTAAGGCCATTGCGCGCGAAAAGGCGATCAACAGCAGGGACGGGGCCGATGCCCATGCGTGACGGGTCGCATCCTGCTGCGGCCCAGCTGTGAAACCATGCAGTCGGTTCGAGTCCAAGTTCGGCGAGTTTGTCTTCCGCAACGACGAGGCAGGCGGCAGCAGCATCATTTTGCTGGCTTGCATTGCCAGCTGTCACGACGCCGCCTTCGAGGGATTTTAATGCACCAAGCGTTTCCATCGTTGCGTCAGGTCGATACCCCTCGTCATGTGTGAACAGCACCGGATCGCCACGCCTCTGTTTGAGGGGGACGGCGACAATTTCGTCGTCAAACATCTTGTTTGCCCACGCCGCCGTGGCACGCTGGTGGCTGCGCACTGCGTAGGCGTCGCATTGTTCGCGAGTAATGCCATAATCCTTGGCGAGGTTCTCGGCCGTTTCGATCATCCCACTAATGACACCAAAACGTTCAGTCGGTTGTGACATGACCCGACCGCGCGTCAGTCGATCATGAAGCGTTGTCGCTCCCATCTTGGTACCGCTGCGAATGTCGGTCGTGTAATGCTCGACATTGGACATGCTTTCGACGCCACCTGCGATCACGACATCGGCAGCACCGGTTTGCACCATCATGGCGGCATCGATGATCGATTGCAGGCCGGAGCCACATCGACGGTCCAGCTGGTAACCGGGAATGCTGATCGGCAACCCGGCGGCCAATAGTGACCAGCGCGCAATGCAGGGGGCTTCACCATTGCCATAGCCTTGCGCGAAAATAACATCATCGATGCGCTCGGGATTGATACCAGTCCGATCAACCAAACCACGGATAATGACTGCGCCAAGATCGCCTGCTGTGACTGAGGCCAGGCTGCCAAGAAACTTGCCAACAGGCGTGCGGATGGGAGAAACGATGGCGGCTCTGCGAAGGTTCATATCGGTTGGCGTAACGCATCGACGATAAGCGTGTCCACCGGTTGATTTCGGCTGACTGGCAGCGCAGAGGACCGATTAATCCAGCGACCAAGGACTCCGTATGCGACAGATCGATCATTTCATATCAGGCGGCGCGGGTGCATCCCCTCGGCAAGGCGACGTGTTCGACCCCAATAATGGTGTGGTTCAGGCACAGGTGGCCTTAGGAGATGTGGCGGTTTTGCAACGTGCGGTTGATGCGGCACTAAAAGCGCAACCGGCTTGGGCGGCGACCAATCCGCAACGTCGGGCGCGGGTCATGTTCAATTTCAAAGCGCTTGTCGAAATGCATATGGACGAACTGGCGCACATGCTGTCGTCCGAACATGGTAAGGTGATTGCGGACAGCAAAGGCGATATTCAGCGCGGGCTTGAAGTTATCGAGTTCTGCTGTGGCATCCCGCATGTGTTGAAGGGTGAATATACGCAAGGCGCAGGACCAGGCATCGACGTCTATTCGATGCGGCAGCCGATTGGCATTGGGGCAGGGATTACGCCGTTTAATTTTCCGGGTATGATCCCGCTGTGGATGTGCGGCCCGGCAATTGCGACAGGCAACGCGTTTATAATAAAACCGTCCGAGCGCGATCCGTCGCTGCCGGTGCGGCTGGCCGAGTTGTTCATCGAGGCGGGTCTACCCGAGGGGATTTGCCAAGTTGTCCACGGTGACAAGGAAATGGTCGATGCGATCCTTGATCATCCGGAGATTGGCGCGATCAGCTTTGTCGGATCGTCGGATATTGCGCATTATGTTTATCAACGCGGTGTTGCGGCAGGGAAGCGTGTGCAGGCAATGGGTGGGGCGAAGAACCATGGGATCGTCATGCCCGATGCGGACCTTGATCAGGTGGTGAATGACTTGTGCGGCGCGGCTTTTGGGTCCGCTGGCGAGCGCTGCATGGCGTTGCCCGTTGTGGTGCCTGTAGGCGAGGCGACGGCGGTTGCGCTGCGTGAGAAGCTGATCCCGGCGATTGCGGCGCTTCGGGTCGGTGTGTCGATGGATCCCGATGCACATTATGGTCCTGTCGTGACGGCGGCGCATAAACAAAAGGTTGAGAATTGGATCCAGACGGCGATTGACGAAGGCGCAGAGCTGGTTGTCGATGGGCGTGGTTTCACGTTGCAAGGTCATGAAGACGGGTTCTTTGTTGGTCCGACGTTGCTCGATCATGTCACGACATCGATGGAAAGCTACAAAGAGGAAATCTTCGGCCCCGTGCTCCAGATTGTCCGCGCGCCCGATTTCGAAACCGCGCTGCGGCTGCCGAGCGAGCATCAATATGGCAATGGTGTTGCAATCTTCACACGCAATGGCCACGCCGCGCGCGAGTTTGCCGCGCGGGTGAATGTTGGCATGGTCGGCATCAATGTGCCCTTGCCGGTGCCCGTTGCTTATCACAGCTTTGGCGGTTGGAAACGCAGTGCATTCGGAGATACCAACCAGCATGGCATGGAAGGCGTCAAATTCTGGACAAAGATCAAGACGATAACGCAGCGTTGGCCCGATGGCGGGGTTGGCGATGGGGCCAATGCTTTTGTTATTCCGACGATGGGGTGATGATATGAAAATCGCGTTTATTGGTCTCGGCAACATGGGCGGCGGGATGGCTGCCAATCTCGTCAAGGCAGGCCATGTTGTTCATGCGTTTGATTTGTCCGAGACTGCGTTGGAAGCGGCGAAGGCCAATGATTGCGCGGTTTTTGCCACTGTTCGAGAGGCAGTGGCGGGGGTTGATGCGGTTGTATCGATGCTTCCCAATGGGGCCATCGTGAACAGCGTTTATAGCGGTGACGTGATTGGCTATGCACCGGTATTGGCGCTGCTGCTCGATTGCTCGACGATTGATGTCGTGACCGCGCGCAAGGTAGCGGGCGATGCGGCGGCGGCGGGCTATGCGATGGTTGATGCGCCGGTTTCAGGCGGGATCGCGGCGGCCAATGGTGGCACGCTGACATTTATGGTCGGGGGCAGTGATGCGGCGTTTGCAAGCGCCGAGCCAATCCTGTCCACGATGGGCAAAGCCGTGATCCATGCGGGTGACAGCGGCGCGGGGCAGGCGGCGAAAATTTGTAACAATATGCTGCTGGGTGCGTCGATGATTGCGACGTGTGAGACATTTGCGATGGCCGAAAAACTGGGTCTCGATCTCCAGACTTTCTATGATATTTCTTCAAAGGCTTCGGGCCAGAATTGGTCGATGACAAGCTATTGTCCTGTCCCAGGCGTCGGGCCGCACTCGCCGGCGGATAATGATTATGCAGGTGGCTTTGCAACGGCATTGATGCTGAAGGATTTGCGGCTGGCGATGGCGGCTGCCGATGATGTGGATGCCGATGTTCCGATGGGTACGCGCGCGGCAGCGCTTTATGAAGAGTTCGCAGCGGCAGGGGCCGGTGGCCTTGACTTTTCGGCAATCATCAAGGGATTTCGCGATTCTGTGTGAATGATGGTGCCGGCTGCAGGAATCGAACCCGCGACATCCAGTTTACAAAACTGGCGCTCTACCAACTGAGCTAAGCCGGCACATCTTTGTCGGCCAGATCGAACCACAGCTCACGCTGTCACGATACGGCTGGCGCGCCACTGCCTCAAACGACGCCAAAGGTCCAGCCCTCAGTTTGGGCCACCGCATCGAGACCGAAAGGATTCCATAGCAACGGATCATGCGCAACGTTGCGCAGCCACGCCGCGGTCAGGATCGCATCTGTTGCGTGATCGGTGTAGCGGGGCAGCGGCGCGTGTAATCTGCTGCCTATATTTGAGAGTGCAGTATCGAGTGCCACGCCATCACGTATCTTGCTCAACCCCGCGCGTAATCCGGCGGCGCGGGCGGCAAGGCTGGTGTAAATTTCCACTATTACAGAGCCTTGCTGGGGACGCAGATCAAACGGCCACACCGGGATGTTGCCGCCCAGGCGGTGCAGCACCCGCATCCCCGTCAGGCTCGATTTCCCGACCTGTGCTGCGCCCACGAGATTGAAGCAGCTGTAGGGTGAAAGGCCGTGCGCTTTTTGCCGTTCCTCAACCACACGCAGCCGCCCGCGTCCTGTGCCGAAACGGTCACCAGTCCGCCCGCCATGACGACGGAAGTAGCGGCTGGCTTGCGCGTGATCGACGAAGCTGCTGGCACCGAGATGATCGTCATCGGCGCAGATATGGTCAACCGCTGCCCAGAGGTCGCGGGCAGTTGCCGGGGAATCTTGCCATCCGGAGAAGAATGCACCCGCATCGGCAAACGGCAGTGACGGCGACAAATCCATCCCGACCAGCGTGTCATCCGGCAGGTCATTGCGCAGCCAATCAAGCACGTCCTGCCGCGCCCAGATGTGTCCGGGGCGGACGAGTAAAGGGGCCGCGTTGCCTTCGCTACATAACGCAACTGCTATCCCCGGCTGGCGCGGGCCGACAGCACCTGACCAGTCGATGGCAACGAAATGTTTGAACTCAGGCGTGTTGGCGTCCACCAATCATGCGCTTGCGCCGCAGGGTCGCGCCTACAACGCCGAAGCCGACGATCATCATAGTCCAAGTCGAAGCCTCGGGCACCGGCGCAAGCGCGAATTGCCGGTTGATGTCACGCGCGGCTGCCGCCTGCACTGCGGCTGTTGGATGAACGTCATCGAAGTAGAAGAAGCCCGTGCAATCGATGTTTGGTCCGGGCGTCTGTGCGCGCAGGCAGGTTGTGTCCGTCCGCAGCGGCGGCAGCCCGAGCGAACCGGGATTTGTTGCCACTGTGTTGAAGAAATTGATGAAGCTGTAGCGGTAGAAATTTGTTCCCTGCGACAGTTGTGGTGTCAACGCATCGAGAGCGACTTGCAACCGGGCGTCAAGCGCGACAGCAATCGGGACGGCTGCATTGGGAATACCGGTGATCAGGATGTTTTTCGCACCCAGACTATTCAGATAGCGTACGCTATCCGTGTATTGAGTGACAACTTGTGCGCTATATTGTTCGGCTGTCAGTCCACCAGTGTCGCCGGTCCCAAGCGCGAAAACGTCATTACCTCCGAAATTTAGAACGTAAAGTGCATTGGGATCGCCAACGCCCATTGCGCGGGCGGCATAGGCACCAAGTTGTAGCCCGAGATCTGGGATGGTGTCGCTGGTATTTGCGACAACGCGCGCGCCGCCCCAAGCAAAATTATTCCCGCCAGCAAGCGAGGCGACGGTTGGCGTCCCAAATGTGGCGATGCTGAGCAAATCGGTGTAATCGTAACCGTTCGTGAAGCGCCCCCGGAAATAGCCGAGTGCAGCACTTGGCGTTGCTCCGCCTGTTGCGATGCGGACGTTGCCTGCATCAACCAGGCTGTCGCCGAACACGTAATAGGTCGAAAATGAAGCTGCCGAGGCTAGTGAGGGGAACGCAAGCGCCGCTGCGATTGCGAATGACCGAATGATTTTCATGTAACTCTCCCGCCGTTTATTATTGACTAACCATAAGTGGCTTGGCGCGTATGGCAATGGGATTATGAGTTGGCGCGCAATTGGTTCCAGTGGGCGATGCGTTCGGCGATCTTGGCTTCGAAGCCACGATTAACAGGCGCATAGAAAGTCGCGGGAGTTATTTCATCGGGCCAGTAGTTTGCGCCTGAAAATCCTTCGTCGGTGTCGTGATCATAGGCATAGCCTTTGCCATAACCCAAGTCCTTCATCATCTTCGTTGGCGCATTGACGATGTTCATGGGCGGCATCAGCGAACCGGTGTCGCGCGCGGTTTTCCACGCTGATTTCTGCGCGGTATAGGCAGCGTTCGATTTGGGCGCTGTCGCGAGGTAGAGGCAGGCCTGCACAATGGCGAGTTCGCCTTCGGGGCTGCCGAGGAAGTCATAGGCGTCCTTTGCAGCCAGACACTGGACGAGCGCTTGCGGATCGGCGAGGCCGACGTCTTCGCTGGCAAACCGGACAAGGCGGCGCAGGACGTAGAGCGGCTCTTCACCCGCAACGAGCATGCGCGCGAGCCAGTAAAGCGCGGCTTGCGGGTCCGATCCGCGCAAGGACTTATGAAGCGCCGAAATCAGGTTGTAATGCCCCTCACGGTCCTTGTCATAGACCGGCATCCTGCGGTGGAGCAGCGCTGCGAGGGCGGGCGGGTCGAGTGGTTCGGGAATGTCGACCGAGAACAATGTCTCTGCCTGATTGAGCAGGAAGCGACCGTCGCCGTCAGCGCTGGCGATAAGCGCGGTGCGGGCGTCGGCGGTGAGGGGAAGGGCGCGGTCTTCGGCGGCTTCGGCACGGGTGAGCAGCTCGTTGAGTGCCGAAGCATCAAGGCGATGAAGCACGAGCACTTGTGCGCGGCTGAGCAGGGCCGCGTTCAGTTCAAAGCTGGGATTCTCGGTCGTGGCGCCGACGAGGGTGATTGTGCCATCTTCGACAAAGGGTAGAAAGCCGTCCTGTTGCGCGCGGTTGAAGCGGTGGATTTCGTCCACGAACAGGAGGGTGCGTTGGCCCAGCGTGGCGGCATCCTTTGCGGCGGCGAAGACGCGCTTCAAATCCGCCACGCCCGAGAATACAGCGCTGATGCTCTCGAAGCGGAGACCCACGGCATCGGCGAGCAGGCGCGCAATTGTGGTCTTGCCTGTGCCCGGTGGACCCCACAGGATCACCGAGGACAGTTTGCCCGCCGCGACCATGCGGCCAATTGCGCCTTCGGGTCCAGTCAGGTGGTCTTGCCCAACGACATCGACCAGCATCGCTGGACGCAGGCGGTCCGCAAGCGGGGGCGGTGGAGCAGGAACTGCAAAGAGGTCGGCCATCGCCCTCAAACTACGCAAACCTTTTGCATATGTCACATCATCAAAATTT
>JAYTWA010000091.1:0-4228 GCA_043743675.1 Sphingomonadales bacterium | reverse complement strand
CATGGTCCCTAACGACAAAACGGTCCGCGGCCCATATCGAAATGAAAATGGTCGCGGTGGTCCGCATTATAATCCGGGCTGAGCACGGTGTTGAACCGGCCACAGGCCGACGCACGAACCGATTTCAGAAAACGCGATTCCCGCTCGTCGCCCGTCCAACCACTCAGCACACTGATCCGCCGCCCATCTGCCAGCACGAACGCCGACACATCAACCGCATTGGCGCTGGCATGTTCGGACAGCCGCCCCGTGCCCGCAATCGGGCGACAGGCATAGGTGCCCATCGTCTCGACTTTCACGACCACACTCCCAAACTCACCCATCGCCGGGACTTGAAGATCGCTCTGAACCCATTGCGTAAAAGCAAACGCCAGCGGACACGTCATCGCCGTAATCCCCGTCACCGGCGTCCCAATATCACGCAGCTGCACCGCGCCAAGTGCCGAACAGCCGCCCCCAAACGTCCGATCCTCCAGCAACGCATAGCGCGCCACCACGCGGTCGAGTTTACCTATACAAATCTTGAACGCCGCCGCATCAACCCCGCGCATGGGCTTCACCTTTGGTCGCTTCATTGTCGGCCCGTCGACACAGGCGTGAAGCAGGATAAGCAGGAGCAGGATCGCATAGCGGCGGTGCATACACGCTTACTAAGCGGTTAATGCAGCCAAGGGAATCCCTTGACCGCCGCGTATCCGCCACTAAAGGCGGCATCGGGCCACGCGGTCCCAACGCCGCGCTGCTCTCTGTGAGGAGAGAATACATGACTGAGTTACCATCACCTGCGACGAAACCGTTGCGTCCCCATTTCAGTTCTGGACCTTGCGCCAAGCCCCCGGGCTGGGATGCTGCGCGTTTAGCGACCGGATCACTTGGCCGTTCGCACCGTTCCAAAATCGGCAAGGCGCGGCTGCAACATGCCATCGACCTGACCCGCGAAATCCTCGGCGTCCCCGACACGCACCGCATTGGAATCGTCCCCGCCAGCGACACCGGCGCCTATGAAATGGCGATGTGGACGATGCTGGGTGCGCGGCCCGTTACCGCCATCGCATGGGAATCGTTTGGCGAAGGCTGGGTGACCGACGCCGTCAAGCAGTTGAAGCTCGACCCGATCGTGGTGCGTGCCGATTACGGACAGATTGCCGATCTCGCCAGCATCGACCAGTCCACCGACGTCCTGTTCACCTGGAACGGCACCACATCGGGTGTCCGCGTGCCGAATGGTGACTGGATCAAAGACGACCGCGAGGGCCTGACCTTCAACGACGCGACCAGCGCGGTCTTTGCTTATGATATGCCCTGGGACAAACTCGATGTCACGACCTTCAGCTGGCAGAAAGTGCTCGGCGGCGAAGGCGCGCACGGAGTCATCATCCTCGGACCCCGCGCGGTTGAGCGGCTGACCAGCTACACCCCGCCATGGCCGCTGCCCAAGATTTTCCGCCTCGTGTCGAAAGGTGCACTGGCTGAAGGCCTGTTCAAGGGCGAAACCATCAACACCCCGTCGATGCTGGCCGTTGAGGATGTGATCTTCGCGCTTGAATGGGCAAAGGAACTGGGTGGCCTCCACGGCCTGATGGCACGCAGCGATGCGAATGCAGCGGCGCTCGATAAGATTGTCGCGGATCGCCCATGGCTCGGCCATCTCGCCGCAGACCCTGCGACCCGCTCAAAAACCAGCGCCTGCCTGACCGTCGAAGGAGCAGACGAAGCCCTGATCAAGAAATTCGCATCACTCCTAGAAGCCGAAAACGCCGCCTACGACATCGCCGGATACCGCGACGCCCCACCGGGCCTGCGCATCTGGTGCGGCGCGACGGTGGACACCGCCGATATCGTCGCGCTGGGTCCGTGGCTCGATTGGGCTTGGAGCCAAGTTTCCCAATAACACCGTATCCCTGAGCCTGTCGAAGGGCTGTCCTTTTCTTCACACTGATCAAGAACAAGGACAGGGCTTCGACAAGCTCAGCCATTCGGTTTTCTTCTTTCTCCCAATGGAGTTTCCAAATGCCAAAAGTTCTCATTTCCGACAAAATGGATCCCCGCGCTGCCGCCATCTTCCGTGAACGCGGGGTCGAAGTTGACGAAATCACCGGCAAGACCAAGGACGAGCTGATCGCGATGGTCGGCGAATATGACGGCCTCGCCATCCGTTCCGCGACCAAAGTCACCGCGGACGTGATTGCCGCGGCGAAAAATCTCAAGGTCATTGGCCGCGCAGGAATTGGTGTCGATAACGTCGATATTCCAGCGGCGTCGGCGGCGGGCATTGTCGTCATGAACACGCCCTTCGGCAATTCGATCACGACCGCCGAACATGCCATCGCCATGATGTTTGCACTCGCCCGCCAACTCCCCGAGGCGGACGCCAGCACGCAAGCTGGCAAATGGGAAAAGAACCGCTTCATGGGTGTTGAGCTGACATCCAAAACATTGGGCCTGATTGGCGCGGGCAATATCGGCTCGATCGTTGCGGACCGCGCGCGCGGCCTGAAAATGAAGGTCGTCGCCTATGACCCCTTCCTCACCCCTGAACGCGCCATTGATATGGGCATTGAAAAAGTCACGCTCGACGAATTGCTCGCCCGCGCCGATTTCATCACGCTGCACACGCCGCTGACCAACGAAACGCGCAATATCTTGTCCGCCGAAGCATTGGCCAAAACCAAGAAAGGCGTCCGCATCATTAACTGCGCGCGCGGCGGATTGATTGACGAAGCGGCACTCAAAGCAGCGATGGATTCGGGCCAAGTCGGCGGCGCGGCGCTCGATGTGTTTGTCGAGGAACCCGCGACCAATTCGCCGCTCTTCGGAACCCCCAATTTCATTTCGACCCCGCATCTCGGCGCGTCTACGTCCGAAGCGCAGGTGAATGTCGCCATTCAGGTCGCCGAGCAATTGTCGGATTACCTGATGCAGGGCGGCGTGACGAACGCGCTCAACATGCCATCGCTCAGCGCCGAGGAAGCCCCGAAGCTCAAGCCCTATATGGCGCTTGCCGAACGGCTCGGATCGCTGATCGGACAGCTTGCACATGATAATCTGACCAAAATCAGCATCGAAGTCGAAGGGGCGGCGGCCGAGCTTAACATCAAGCCGATCACCGGCGCGGTGCTGGCGGGGCTCATGCGTCGCTATTCGGACACAGTGAACATGGTCAACGCGCCTTTCCTCGCCAAGGAACGCGGCCTCGACATTCGCGAAGTCCGCCATGACCGCGAAGGCGATTACCACACCCTCGTCCGCGTCTCGGTGCAAACCGAAGAGGGCGAGAAATCGGTTGCGGGCACCCTGTTCGGCAACGCATCGCCCCGCATTGTCGAACTGTTCGGCATCAAGATCGAAGCCGATCTCGCGGGCGACATGCTCTATATCGTCAATGACGACGCCCCCGGCTTCATCGGGCGGCTCGGGTCAACATTGGGCGAAGCAGGCGTCAACATCGGCACCTTCCATCTTGGTCGCCGCGCGGCGGGGGGCGAAGCGGTGCTATTGCTTTCGGTCGACAGCCCCGTGCCCGAACCTGTGTCCTGGCAGCTCTGCAACCTCCCCGGCGTCCGCCGCGTGAAGACGTTGAAGTTTGCATGAAAATGGCGAATGGGGAGACGCGATGACGACCCTCCCCCCCGGCCTACTCCCAGAAGGACTCCGTGACCGCTTGCCGGGTGAAGCCGAGCGTCAGGCAAAGTCGGTCCGCGCGTTGCTTGACAGCGTGGCGGCGCGTGGGTTTGAACGGGTTTCCCCGCCGCTCGTTGAGTTTGAAGAAAGCCTTGGCGCGCGGCTTAAATCGTCGCGTATGGACCTCGCGCGTTTCGTTGATCCGCTTTCAAAGCGGACATTGGCCGTTCGGTCGGACATAACGCCACAGATCGCTCGGATTGTTTCGACGCAGCTGGCCAGCGCCCCGCGCCCGCTCAGGCTCGCCTATGCCGGGCCAGTGCTCAAACTCGGGTCCACACAACTCAATCCGCAACGCGAAACGATGCAAGTTGGTGCGGAACTGATCGGCAGTGACTCAGTCGATGCTGCCTGTGAAATCGCGGGTGCTGCGGTCGAGGCTTTGGCGATGGCGGGAGTCAAAGACATCACTGTCGATCTCACTCTCCCCGATCTCGTGCAAACGCTTGCAGGCCTCATTCTCACACCAGCGCAAATCGAGCAGGTTGATGCGCTGCTCGACATGAAGGATGCCGGTGGTCTGACGAGTGCAGGCTTCAAGGATTGG
>JAYTWA010000090.1:0-14695 GCA_043743675.1 Sphingomonadales bacterium | reverse complement strand
TATGGCGTTCAGCCGCGGCCGCATCCTTATCGGTCTCAACGGTGCGGATGATATAATCTTGCCGATCTGGCCCGAATTCACTCGCGTCGTCGAGGATTGTAGAGGATAACTGGGGCTAGTTCATTTCGAACCGGACCGTCATTGTTCGCCATTCCTGAAAGGGTTCGCCGTCACGCGTCGCAGGTTTGAAACGCCAGTTCTTTAAGCCCCAGTCGCGGGTGGCGGCAAAAAAGGCGTCCTGATCGACCCTGACCGCTTCAATTCGCAACGGGCGGCCATCGGTGCCAACCAGAACACGAACCGTGACTGCGCCTTCGATATTCAACCGCTGTAACGCGGGCGGATACGGCGGCTGCGGATTGCGGCCTGTGAACTGCGGGCCAACAATTACCGGGACTTTGACCGGATCGATCTGGATTATGTCGATGCCGCCGCCAAGTCCTTCATTGCCACCTGCGCCGACGAGCGGGCCGGTATCGCCAGCAAGGCCGGGATCAGCGCCGCTTGGCTTGCTTTTGACGAGGCGTTCGACCCGATCCACGGGCAAAGCGATTTTCGCCTTTGTTTTCGGTATTACATCTTCGACGACCTCGGGCGGAATTATAGTTTTGGGGACATTATACCCCTCAAGAATGTCAGGTATGACCGCCTTTACGGTCGGCGCGATCATCAACAGCGCACCGATCCCGGCGACATGAATGGCAACGACGGCAACCATCGCTGCCGGATGGCGTGCTTTGGTATCAAGGAACCCGGTGGACATCACAACACCTCCTAAACGGCGGTGTCACGAATGCACCACTCTGGGGAGAAATGTTACAACATTACATTATATTGTAAAGAGGATCAGAAATACCAGAATTTCAGGGTTTTTGTTAAATTTGATGCAGCAATAATTTAGTCATAAAATAAATTGCGAAAAGGGCTTGATCCAGAGTCGCGAATGACTCATGTTCCTGATGTGTCCAACGCAGGACACATTGTTTTCAACTAGCGAAAGGAGGTGATCCGATGTCTCATGGTTCAGCAAGTGGCTCGGTTAATTTCGTTCGGGAGTCGCGCGGCTAACGATTAAACGTGGCTGCCCATGGTCTCCCGGGCTTGAGATTTATCTCCGGCCGCTGACCATGTTAGGGGTTGCCGATCTGAAAGGGTCGGCAACCTTTTTCATTTTTTTGGTACGTGTCTTTCAGCGATTGCGAAGGTTCGCACGAGAATTATTTAATCCCTGATCTGTTACGGCATGTAGTCGTCGATGATTTTTCGATTCTAGCGTCCCTTGAGACATTACGTACAATTATCCGCCCTGCGGTGACAAAATTTTTGATCGGGCGCCCGACCTATTAGCTGTTCTGCACGACGCGCCGGACCTTGCTGTGAGCTTTGAACATTTTTGTGAATGATTGGGTGCCTCATCGCTTGCAACGGTGCGCAATGCGGCTCAATCCTTGGACATCATAAACTGACAGGGGCATAATCCATGATCCGCCGCATATTTCTTTTGTCCGCCGCACTCGTTGCCACACCCGCGCTGGCCGAACCTGATTATGCCGCAGCGATCCGCGTGGATTATGATGCAAATCTGGCGCCGTTGTTCGACTATTTCCACCGCAATCCAGAATTGTCGTTCCGTGAGTTCAACACTGGCGCGCGCATGGCAAAAGAATTGCGTGCAATACCCGGCATCGTGGTGACTGAAAAAGTCGGACAGACCGGCGTGGTTGGCGTGATGAAAAACGGAGCGGGGCCAACGGTGCTGATCCGTGCCGATATGGACGGGTTGCCGGTCGAAGAGAAATCGGGTCTCGCCAATGCATCAAAGGCGCGACAGATTGGCGTTGACGGTAAAGAGTCGCCGGTCATGCACGCGTGCGGCCATGACACGCACATCACGGGACTCATCGCGACCGCCAAACGGCTGGCGGCCATGAAGGACCGTTGGGCGGGGACGATATTGTTTGTCGTGCAGCCAGCGGAGGAATCACTGGGCGGTGCAAAAGCCATGGTCGAAGACGGGATTTACGCCCGTTTTCCCAAGCCTGATTACGCACTTGCTTATCATGTCGGGGCCGAATTGCCGACGGGACAAGTCAGCGCGTCGGAAGATATTCAATATTCATCTTCCGATGCACTCGACATCACCGTGCGCGGCGTCGCGACGCACGGAGCATCGCCGCATCTGGGCAAAGATCCCATCTACATCGCATCTCAGCTTGTGATGGCGCTGCAAGCCATCATCAGCCGCGAGAAAGGGCCGTTGACGCCGGGTGTCATTACGGTTGGCGCGTTCAATGCGGGCAACCGCCCGAACATCATTTCGGATCATGCCGATTTGCAGGTGACGGTGCGCGCCAATGATGAAGCAACGCGCGCGCAACTGATCGCCGCGATCCGTCGTGTCGCCGATGGCATTGGCCGCGCGAACGGCTTGCCCGACGCGTTGTTGCCCATCGTGAAAGTCACTGGGGGCACGCCGACGACGATCAACGATGCGCCGCTAGCCCGACGAATCAATGCGGCGTTCAAGCGTGAACTTGGCGCAGCGGCCGTGACGCCGTGGGAGCAAAAAGGCATGGGCGCAGAGGATTTTGCTTATTTTGTCGCCCCTGAATTGAAAGTGCCCGGTTTTTATTTCGCCGTGGGTGGAACGCCTCAAGCGGCATTTGATGCTGAGAAAAACGGAGGCCCTGCTGTTGCTGGTCATCATTCGGGCTTGTTCAAGGTTGATGGTCGTTCGGCTGTGATTACCGGCGCAACGGCAATGACGGTCGCGGTAATGGAGTTGCTTGGTAAGAAATAGCGATCAGTTCGAATTCGGCATCATGAACAGGGGGCCAATGCACGGAACGGGCGCACGTAATTGTGGTCAAAAATTGGTTAACAGCTTTTGTTTGCCGCCCCGCGCTCCTATGTGTTTGCTATGGCCACCCGCGCATTATTTTCGACTCCTGTTTCAGCCCAACCCCGTGCGATTGCGAACTGGCTTTTAGCCGTCGGTGCCCTCGTTTTCCTCATGGTGGTCGTCGGTGGGATAACGCGGCTGACGGAATCTGGTTTGTCGATTACCGAATGGAAACCCATCAGTGGGGCCATCCCGCCCTTGACCGATGCGGCGTGGCAGGTCGCATTCGATGCCTATAAAAAGATCCCACAATATGCTGCGATGAATGCCGACATGACGCTGGCGCAGTTCAAATTTATCTTTTTCTGGGAATGGGTGCACCGCCTGCTTGGGCGGATGATTGGTTTAGCCTTTGCTTTGCCGCTCGCTTGGTATTGGCTGCGCGGAGTCATTCCGCAGGGTTACAAGGCGCGGCTGGTCCCATTGCTGATGCTTGGTGCGTTACAGGGGGCAATCGGCTGGTGGATGGTCACGTCGGGGCTGATGGCAGGCGTTTCGGTCAGCCATTTTCGCCTCGCGATTCATTTGCTGCTGGCGCTGACGATCCTCGCGGCGCTGGTTTGGACGGCGCGCGATCTATTGGAATTAGCCAAAAATCCGGCGTCACAGCCTGCGCGATTAACACGAACCGCCGTTGCCGTGGGTGCCGTAGTTTATATCCAGCTGCTTTATGGCGCGTGGGTCGCGGGGATGCGCGCGGGCAAAGTGACACAGAACTGGCCGATGATGAGCGACCGTTTTCTGCCGACGGGCATCGACTGGTCTCACGGGGCGCTGCACGCCTTCACAAGTGATCCTTACCTCGTTCATTTCATCCACCGTTGGTGGGCGTGGGTCGCCGTTGCTGCGCTCCTTGTCCTTGCGCGTGCCGCCAAACGGGCGGGGGATCGTGGTGCATCCATCGCGATCCATTCGGCTTTTGGATTGCAAGTCATCCTCGGCATTGCGACCGTGATGACCGGCGTCAACATCACGCTCGCGGTATTGCATCAGGCGGTCGGCGCGCTGCTGGTGGCGAGTATTGCGTGGGGCGCGCATAGCATTGGCCGGAGACCGCGACATGACTGAACAGGTACCGATCAGCAGCGGCTTTGGCATGCGTTCAACCGCTGCTGAAGTGATCGAGGGGATAGACCTGAACGGCAAGACGGCGCTGGTCACCGGTGGTTATTCGGGGCTTGGCCTCGAAACGGTGCGCGCGCTGGCAGGGGCAGGGGCATGGGTGATTGTCGGCGCACGGCGGCCTGAGGTTGCAGCGGCGGACCTTGCCGGGATAGGCGGCTTGACGATCTTGACGCTGGACCTATCCGACCCCGCCAGCATCGACGCCTTTGCCGTCGCCGTCGAGGCGCAGACATCCAAAATCGACATCCTGATCAACAATGCCGCGATCATGGCATGTCCTTTGGCGCGCGATGCGCGGGGCTATGAAAGCCAGTTTGCGACTAATCATCTGGGCCATTTTCAGATGACGGCGCGGTTGTGGCCCTTGCTCAAGGTAGCAGGGCCAGGGACGCGTGTGGTTGTGCTTTCGTCAATAGGGCATGCCGGCAAAGGTTTTGACCTTGACGATGTTAATTTCGAACACCGCGACTATCATAAATGGGCGGCTTATGCGCAGGCGAAATCAGCGAATGCCTTGTTTGCGCTGCACCTTGATAAAATTGGCGCGCCGATCGGCATCCGCGCCTTTTCGGTGCACCCCGGGGGTATAAAAACCCCGCTTCAGCGTCACCTTACAATGGAAGAGCAGATCGCGATGGGGTGGTACAAACCTGACGGCTCACTGATCGAGATTTTTAAGACTGTTGAACAAGGCGCTGCAACCAGCGTGTGGTGCGCGACGTCCCCTGCGCTCAACGGCAAGGGGGGTGTATATTGCGAAGATTGTGACATCGCGCCGATGTGGGCAGAGGGCATGTCCCCCTATGCGGGTGTTCGTCCGCATATTACGGATGCGGCAGTGGCCGTGGCGTTATGGCGGCTGTCCGAAGACATGACAGGGGTTGCTTTCACATAAATGCTGCGTTGCAACATATGCAATCGTCGTTGCACGCTCTGCGTTTGCAGGCGCAGCCAATGCATTTCATGGTGCATTGAACAATATAAATAGAGGCCTGAACGGCAGAATCCTCATGTTAAAGGGAACCTGCCATGTTGAAGACCATATCAATTCTAATCGCTGTTACTGCCGTTGCGACGCCCGCTCTTGCTGATACCTTTGTCCACGACGGTACGACATACGTCTATTCAATTGAACAGCGGGGCGACATTCAAATCCTGACAGGCGTGGATAGCAAAACCCGCCGCCCTTTCACACTTCGCGTTTCACGCAATTGGGTGGACGGTAATGTTGATGGCAGTCCGGTTTCTTTTTCAAAGCGCGATGTCATTCGTTCAAAACCCTCTGTTTTAACGACCGAGATTGCAGCCCGATAAACACATCAGATTCTGACGGGTATAGGGATACCCGTCAGGAAAGCCGCTCTTCAGCTTGACTTATTGAGTCGTCCGCAGCATTGACCGTTGATCGACGCCGCTCCGCATCCGGGGCGGCGCGTTTCGTTAATGAGGTTGGGCCCGTGAAGGCACTGATGAAAACCACGAAAGCGGTAAAGCCGTTTGATGTGGACAAGAAATGGCATCTAGTTGATGCGGATGGTTTGGTCGTTGGCCGTGTTGCCACGATTGTTGCCAATATTCTGCGCGGCAAGCACAAGCCGACTTACACGCCGCATGTCGATTGTGGCGACAACGTCATCATTATCAATGCCGAGAAGGTTCGCTTCACCGGCAAGAAGATGACTGACAAAATCTATTATAAGCACACCGGCCACCCCGGCGGCATCAAGGAAACGACACCGGCGAAGATTCTCGACGGAAAGTTTCCCGAGCGCGTCCTCGAAAAAGCGGTCGAGCGGATGATCCCGCGCGGGCCACTGGGCCGTGACCAGATGCGCGCACTGCGTATCTTCAAGGGCACTGAACATCCGCACACGGCACAGAACCCAGTGGTTCTCGACATCGCGAGCATGAATCGCAAGAACAAGGTTGGCGCATAATGGCCGAAACTCCAGAAACTTCTGATACCCGCCAGTCGCTCGCTGACTTGGCTGCGCTGACTGGTGCCCCTACGCCCGTTGTTGCCGAGCCTGTTGTCCATGCGTCTGAAAATGCCGATGACTTTGTCGCCGCGCCTGTTTCGAACGAACCTGTCCGCGAACCTATGCCATTGCGCGAAGCGATCATTGACGCGCAGGGCCGTGCGTATGCGACCGGGCGTCGCAAGGATGCGGTCGCCCGCGTCTGGATCAAGCCTGGTAGTGGAAAAGTTACGGTTAACGGCCGCGATCAGGAAGTGTATTTCGCGCGCCCCACCCTACGCCTGGTGATCAGCCAGGCCTTCGAAGTTGCTGACCGTGTTGGAGGCTATGATGTCGTCTGCACCGTCAAAGGCGGTGGTCTTTCGGGTCAGGCCGGTGCGGTCCGTCACGGCATTTCGCAGGCGCTGACAAGGTTTGAGCCCATTCTTCGTGCCCCTGTGAAGGCCGCCGGGTTCCTGACCCGAGACAGCCGCGCGGTTGAACGCAAGAAATACGGCAAGGCAAAGGCACGCAAGAGCTTCCAGTTCTCGAAGCGCTAAACCGCATCCATATTGGTTTCAAAAGCGGCGGTTCCCTTACGGGAGCCGCCGTTTTTTTTGGTGCGTTAACGATGTTGGTTTGGCGGACGCGCTTCATTCGGCTATGGAGCGCTCAAAGGGACTTTAACGTGCTCAACGAAACAACAGAGTCACAGAACCGCGCTGCTATGGTGCAGCTTCTGGCTGAAAACGAAGGATTGCGCGCCGCGCTTGATGGCATGCGGACGCGTGTTGAAGAACTCGAACGTCTCGCCGATAGTGACACACTGACTCCGCTGCCCAATCGTCGCGTGTTCGTCCGTGAAGTCGCACGTGTCTCACGTCAGGTTGCTCGATATGGCACACCTGCAGCGGTCATGTTCGTTGACGTCAATGCGTTGAAAGCGATCAATGATGCGCATGGCCATCAAGCGGGCGATGCTGCACTGATTCATGTCGCCGCAATTCTGATGCGTGAGCTGCGCGCCACGGATGTTGTTGCACGAATTGGCGGCGATGAATTCGGCCTGCTACTCGACCATCTTGATGAGGATGCTGCGGCGGCCAAAGCGGCGTCACTTGTCACTGTGCTGGCAGGAGAACCGCTTGATCTGGGCGCGCGTCAACTGGGCGTTGGTCTCTCCATTGGCCTGACGATGATCCGTAAGGAGGACAGCGTGGATGCCATTCTCGCCCGTGCGGACGCCGATATGTATGCAGCGAAAGCGGCTCAGCGCTCGCTGAGATAATAACGATCACGCGCAGTCAGGTCGTCGTTCAAATCATAGACGATTGGCTGACCCGTCGGGATTTCCAGCCCCGTGATGTCATCATCCGAAATACCTGACAAATGCTTGACTAATGCACGTAATGAATTGCCGTGCGCCGAAATAATCACTCGTTTTCCATTGCGTAGTTCAGGTGCAATTCGCTTCTGCCAATAAGGGAGAACGCGGGCAATCGTGTCTTTCAGGCTTTCGGCATTGGGGATTGCAATCCCTGCGTAACGGCGATCGCCCGACAGATCAAACGCGCTACCTGCTTCCAAAGGCGGTGGCGGTGTATCGAAACTACGCCGCCAGATCTTGACTTGGTCATCGCCATGTTTGGTGGCAGTCTCCGCCTTGTCCAGACCCGTCAGCCCGCCATAATGGCGTTCGTTTAGCCGCCAGTCCTTTTCAACCGGCAGCCACAGTCGCCCCATTTCTTCGAGCGCGAGATTAAGCGTTTTGATCGCGCGCGATTGCAGCGACGTGAAGCACATGTCGAAGTCCATGCCCTTCGTCGCAAGCAACGCTCCTGCGGCACGTGCTTCGCCAACGCCCTTCTCGGTCAAATCAACGTCCCACCATCCTGTGAATCGATTCTCGAGATTCCAAGTTGATTGACCGTGACGGATCAGAACAAGTTTAGGCATTGGCGAGCAGGTATCCTTGTTGGAACGTTGGTCATAACGCAAAAAAATACGCGCTGGTAATTCCTGTCAGAGGGACACCAGCGCGCAATTATTTTCAGTTCGAATGGCCCGAAATATGGGCTATCCGTGTCGTCAGACGATGGCAACAATCGAACGCGACATACGGCGACGGACCGCAGCACCGACCAGGCCAAAGCCAAGTATCATCGAAAGCCATGTTGCAGGTTCAGGAACGGCTGACACGGCAACGTTGAGCGCGGGGATCGCAGGTGTTGCTGACTCATGGTCCGAACTGTCTACCATGGTCAAATTTACGCCACTGTCGATTAGCCCGTTCGCACTATTTGCAGACTCAAAAAATCCGGCGCTCTGTTCAGTTCCGGAAACAGAGGTTGCGGCATTAGCCGGTGTTATTGCAAACGCTACAGCACTAGCTGTCAACGTGATCAAAGACATGCGATTCATATTTTTACCCCAAAAACCAAGCAACTTTTAAAAACTTAATTAGCATTAAACCAACTTGACCGGTTTGCAAAGTATGCGTGGTTAATGGAGCACAGTGCTGTATTTTTGCATCGCGGTGTCGCTCGTTGCCGGTTATGATGCGCTTATGGTTTTACGTATTTTAGCACTGACTGCGCTTTTGCTTGCACCAGCCCCTGCCTACGCATGGTGGGAATATGGCCATGAAACGGTTGCCAAAATTGCGATGGCGAAAGTTCGCCCAGATACACGCACTGCGGTCGCTGTGTTGCTTCGTCAAAGCCAAGCGCTTGAAACCCCGACGTGCCCGGCACGCACCATCGAACAGGCGAGTGTGTGGGCCGATTGCATCAAAGCACCCCCACTCCGTGACAGGTTCAGCTATGCGTTCAGTTGGCATTATCAGAACGTCGATGTCTGCAAACCGTTTGACCTTACTGCGGCCTGCAGGGATGGAAACTGCGTATCGTCCCAGATCACGCGTAATGCTAAACTGCTTGCCGACAAGACGCTGCCTGTGCGCGAACGGGTAATGGCATTGGCGCTCCTGACGCATTTCGTTGGGGATTTGCATATGCCACTGCATGCCGGTGACCGGAATGATCGTGGCGGCAATGACCTGAAAGCAGCCTATGGGATATTCGCCGGGTCGCGGTTGAATATTCACAGCGTCTGGGATGGCTATCTGGCGGAACGCGCAATCTCGTCGCCGCCTGCGCTTCTGTCTGAGGCACAGATCGATATGGCAGCGGGGACGGTGGCCGACTGGAGTCGCGAAAGCTGGGCTGTGGCACGCGATTCGGCTTATGGGGTTGCGGTCGGCAATCCCTGTGCCCCGCCGGGTCAGCTCGCTAGTATCGACAATGCCAAAATCGAAGCTTTGGTTCCAGTGGTCAGGGTGCAAATCCTACGTGGGGGTATGCGACTCGCACGCCTGCTCGACGAGGCGCTGTCCCGCTAAGTTTTTGGTCGTCCCCGCTTCGGTCCTTCGGTTATGCCAACCCTCACGCCCCGTCGCGCCAATGCCTCGCGCAACAGGCATTCGATCTGCGCATTAATACTGCGCAAATCACCCGTTGCTGCGCGCTCGACCGCCGCGTGAAGTGCGGGATCAAGGCGCAATGGAAAGGCTTTGCGCGGTTCGGGCATTTTAGTGGTACAGAGAGCCCGTATTGACGATTGGCTGGGTATCGCGTTCGCCGCACAGGACAACCATGAGGTTCGAAACCATCGCCGCGCGCCGCTCATCATCGAGTTCGACAACTTTCTTTTCAGACAGCATGGTGAGTGCCATTTCGACCATGCCCACTGCGCCTTCGACCAATGTCTTGCGCGCCGCGACGACGGCTTCGGCCTGTTGCCGGCGCAGCATCGCGCTGGCAATTTCCTGCGCGTAAGCAAGATGCGTAAAGCCGCATTCGTCAACAGTGATGCCCGCAACCGCGAGCCGCTTCATTAACTCGTCGCGCAACTCGGTTCCCACTTGATCGTGATTGCCGCGCAGCGTTATTTCCTGATGTTCGAAATCGTCATATGGGTAACGCGATCCGATGGTGCGCACGGCCGCCTCGATCTGGACCATAACAAACGCTTTGTAATCATCGACATCGAATAACGCCTGCGCCGTGTCGGTTACACGCCAGACAACCTGAGCCGCTATCTCGATGGGGTTGCCGCGCAGGTCGTTGACCTTGATCTTGTCGGAAATCAGGTTGTTGGCGCGCGCCGACAGTTTTTGTTTGCCATACCAGGGCAGCACCCAGCGCAAGCCTGTGGCGCGGTCCGTGCCCTTGTAACTACCGAAAAGTGTGATCGCCGCCGCCTGATTGGGTTGCAGCATATAAAAGCCACTTGAGATCAGCACGACCGCCGCAATGCACAGGAATGTGGTGATGATGTTGCCCAGTGGTCCGTTCCCATTGCCGCTCGCCAGTGCCATGATCTGGAAGGTCGCGAACAGGAATAGTGCCAAGCCAACTAGCAAGATCAAATAGCCGCTGAACGTGATTGCTGCGCGCTCTTGGCTCGCGTTCAGCGCGTTGTGAGTCCCCGTATCAGACATAAAGCCTCCTTAAATATAATATCATATTTATACTATGATTTGTTAAAGACAAGTGAATTCCTAGGACTAACTTTTGACTAACCTTTGGACGGGCGCGCTTGCATCGAGCGCGGCCTCTGCGCACAGTCCGAACGGAGCGGAGAGCGAACATGACAATAATCGAAACCGACTATCTGATCATTGGTGCAGGCGCCGCGGGCCTTGCGTTTGCAGACACACTGCTGGCCGAAACCGATGCGCATATCACGATCGTTGATCGGCACGGTAAACCCGGCGGGCACTGGAACGACGCCTATTCGTTTGTCGCGCTGCATCAGCCATCGGCTTTTTATGGCGTGAACTCCGTGCCGCTGGGCAGTGGCCGCAAAGATGCGGTGGGCGTCAATACGGGCATGTATGAGCTTGCCTCCGGTCCCGAAGTCAGTGGCTATTTCGACAGTGTGATGCGACAGCAACTGCTCCCGAGCGGGCGGGTCAGCTATTTTCCGATGAGTGATTACAAAGGCGCCAAAGGAGATAAGGGGCGATTTATATCGCTGCTGTCGGGCGCGGAAACGCAGGTTACGATTCGACGCAAGACCGTGGACGGCACCTATTATGGCACAACTGTTCCCTCAACGCACAAGCCCAAATTTGCGGCAGCCGATGGCGTGCGGCTGGTGACGCCCAATGCCCTGTCGCAGCTATGGCAGGATGCGACACCGCCAACGCAGTTTGTCATTATCGGTGCAGGCAAAACCGCGATGGACGTCGGTGTCTGGTTGCTTAATTCGGGGGCTGCCCCCGCAACGATCAGCTGGGTGATGCCTCGCGATTCATGGCTTCTGGCGCGCGAAAAAATTCAGCCTGGGCTTGAATTTTTTGAAGCAACATTGGGCGCACAGGCGGATCAGATTGAAGCATTTGCGACCTCGGCAACCGTTGAGGAACTGTTCGGCAAGCTCGAAACCATCGGCCTGATGACGCGCATCTACACCGATGCGACACCAAAGATGATGCATTATGCGACCATCTCAAAGGGCGAGATCGCGCAGCTGCAGCGGATCAGGAACGTCATCCGCAACGGTCATGTCCGCGCGGTTGATACCGACGGGCTGGTGTTTGACGGGGGCAAAGTCGCCATTGAACCCGGTGCACTCTACATTGATTGCACGGCATCCGCCGTCGAGAAGCGTCCCGCCGTGCCGATCTTCGAAGGCGGCAAGATTACCCTGCAACTCGTCCGCGCGCCGCAACCTGCGTTCAGCGCAGCGCTATGTGCGTTTGTCGAGGCGCATTACGACGATGACGCGAAGAAGAACGAACTCTGCGCGACAGTGCCTTTCCCCGACGGGATTGAGCTGTTTCCGGCAACGAACATCGTCAACATGATGAACCAAGTGCGCTGGAGCCAGGATGATAAGCTCCGCGACTGGATCCGCGAAAGCCGCCTTGACGGTTTTGGTAAAGTCATCGCCGCTGCTGACATGACCGACCCGGGCAACGCCGCCATCATGACCAAGATTCAGACCTATGGTATGGCTGCCGTGATGAATCTCCAGAAACTAGCGGCGATGGCCTGAGCTTTATTGCACCGTCAAGGTCACCGCGCGGCGGTTGCGGGCATAGGCGTCTTCGTCTGATCCTGTCGCGTCGGGGCGTTCCTTGCCATAGCTGACCGTGGTGATCCGCGCGGTGGAAATGCCCAGTGCGACCAGTGCGTTTTTCGTCGCATTGGCGCGGCGTTCACCCAGCGCGAGATTATAGTCGCGCGTGCCGCGTTCGTCGCAATGTCCCTCTATCGTGATCCGCTTCTCGGCGTATTTGCCGAGCCATTGCGCTTGTGATTGCAAGGTCGCCTGATCATTGCTGTCGACCGATGACGAATCCGTGTCGAAGAAGATGCGGTCGGACGAAATGCTTGCGACGAAATCTTCCTGACTGCCGGGCATGACTGCGCCGGTCGTGTTCGTCTGCGGCGTCACGGGGCCGGTTGTGTCAACCGGCGCGGGCGGCAGTTCCTTTGGCGGCTTTTTCGCGCACGCCCCCAGCGCAAGCAGCGAGGCGGCGATCATCAGGCTGGTGGTGGAACGCATCATCATGGTCCTTTCGGTCGAAATTATTGGAGTAATGGGCCCCAGGTTGGGTCCGATCCGTCAACGGGGGTGGGCAGGCGGCGTTCGTTCACGCCGGACAGGTCAACCTGCCACAGCGAGGATTTGCCGCCGCGGCCCTGGCTTGTGCGGAAAAACTGGATGACCCGGCCATTGGGGGACCAGGTGGGGGCTTCATCCTGCCAGCTGTTAGTAAGCAATCGTTCGCCACTGCCCGAAGGGGACATGACGCCGACGCGGAAATTGCCCGCGATCTTGGTGAAGGCGATCAAGTCACCACGTGGGGACCATTCGGGTGTGGCATAGCGGCCCCCGCCAAAGCTGATCCGTTGCTGTCCTGAACCATCGCTGTTCATCACATAGATTTGCTGCGATCCGCCACGGTCGCTTTCGAAGACAATCTTTTGGCCATTGGGTGAGAAGCTGCCACCCACGTTGATACCCGGCGTGCTGGTCAGGCGCCGTGGGGTGCCTGTGCCACTGGCGGGGACGGCATAAATGTCGGTGTTGCCCGCAATTGCCATGGAATACAGGATCGTCTTGCCATCGGGCGACCAGCGCGGCGCAAAAGCGGCTGCCCCGCCTTCTGTGACGAGCCGTTGTTTGCCGGTGTCAAGGTCGTAAATGAAGATGCGCGGGCGCTTTCCGGCATAGCTCAGATAGACAATCGATTTGTAATCGGGCGAAAAACGGGGGGTCAGGACGATATTTTGGCCATTGGTCAGGAAGCGGTGGTTCGCCCCGTCCGAATCCATGATGGCAAGCCGTTTGACGCGGTTTTCCTTGGGCCCGGTCTCCGCAATATAGGCCACGCGGCTATCAAAAAACGGGCTTTCACCGGAGAGGCGGCTGTAAATCGCATCGGCACATTTGTGCGCTGCCCGCCGCCAATCGCGCGCTGCAATCACATAACCTGCGCGCGTCAGTTCGGATTTCAAAGCAACGTCGTAAAGATAACAGCCGACCGTCAATTGCCCGTCTCCATTGGCTTTTACAAAGCCTTGAACAAGCGCGGCTGCGCTATCCCAGCGAGTGAAGGCGGGTGCGGTCACTTCCGGGAAAGTGATCGACGGGATGCCTGATGGCCCAAGCGGTTTGAACAGCCCCGACCCGCGCAGATCGGACGCAATGACTTCGGCAACCTGACGGCCCAGCGCCTCGGTCGATCCCGCCTCAGTCGCGGAAACTTGCGGTGTTGGCATGACCGGCACTGCGATCACGACATCGGCAGAGCTGTCGTCAGTTACATCAATTGTTATTTGCGCAAAGGCCGGTGTGCTGATTGCCAGAAAGGCCGATAACAAGACACGCTTGCCCTGAGCCTGTCGAAGGGCTGTCTTAAATCTGCATGCAGCCCGGTCAGAAAAGCAGGGCTTCGACAAGCTCAGCCCAAACGGGTTAGAGTTCTTTTTTTCACTCATTGTGACAACCTTTTGTCAAACCCAACTTTTTCCAGAATGCTCCAAGCACCATAGTATTCTGCCGGTAGTCCTACAAATGGAGATGCAAGCCTTACAGCTTTCATTGCAGCCTCTTGATGTAACTTCACTTGGCCTCGGTTGCTATCCGTTTGTCCTGTCGTTCCCAAAACTTGAACGGACGTTGCTGTGCCGTCCTTGGCCAAAGTAACGCGCAACTCTGTCCTAAGCTGCTCGGCATCAGCGCCAGTCGGTGCTTTCCAATGCGGCCTAATCTGTTCACGAATTAACCGCCCGATCGCTGCTTGTTGTGCGGGTCCAACCGTTGTGGCGCGCGGTGCTTGTGACGTGCTGTTCGACGGGGTGGCGGTCAGCCCTTGGCGGAAATCATCACCCAGCTGTGATCCGCGTGCGGGCGTCACAGTGGGTTTAGGCGCGGACTTGGTACCAGGTTTCGCTGCTGCCGGAGCCGGTTTTGCAACTGGCTTGGCAACGGGTTTCGCGACCGGCGAAGGTTTGGGCACGAGTTTCGGCGTTGGCGACGGTCTGGGTGGCGCAATCGCTTCACGCTGAACCGGTGCAGGGGCGGGCGGTGTTGGCGTAGGCGGGGCAGGCGTGGCTTCAGCCGGCTCAGGCGGACCGACTTCGGGCGCGACACTTTGCGCGAGCGCGACTTTGGGCGGTTCGGGCGCGGTATC
>JAYTWA010000089.1:0-2475 GCA_043743675.1 Sphingomonadales bacterium | reverse complement strand
ATGCTTTCGGCGGAAGGCGGGCTGGTCTGGAAAAGCATGGCCGAAACGCCCGCCGATGCCGAACTAATCCTACTGGGGCTAAGCGACGGCAAACCGCATTTCGCAACTGTTATCAACTACAGCGATCCCGCCATCATGCGCTCGCCCAGCATGTTTCGCGCGCTATCAATCCTGCCCGCGCCCGATGCGGCGATTTACGGCACAGCCCTCAGCCTGATCAGCTGGCATAACGGCAATCGCTTTTGCAGCCGGTGCGGTACTGCCACGGCATTGTTTCGCGCTGGATGGGGCCGCAAATGCAGCGCCTGTAACGCCGAACATTTCCCGCGCACCGATCCTGTTGTCATCATGCTGGCCGAGTTTGAAGACAAAGTGCTTGTCGGTCGCCAGTCGCGCTTTCCGCCGGGAAATTATTCGGCGCTCGCGGGTTTCCTCGAACCCGGCGAGTCCATTGAAGAAGCGGTGCGCCGCGAATTGTTTGAGGAATCGGGCATTCCAACGGCGGGCGTCCGCTATGTCGCAAGCCAGCCTTGGCCCTTCGGCGGATCGCAATTAATGATCGCCTGCATCGCCGACGCCGAGCATGACCAGATCACGCTCGATACCAACGAACTTGAAAATGCCATGTGGGTGACACGCGATGATGTGATCGGCGCACTAGCAGGCGATTCTGATGCACCATTCAAGTCACCACCACCGTTCGCGATTGCAAACTCACTCCTTATGGCATGGGTGAACGAAGCGTTTTTGCCATAATGATGAATTCCAAATCGCGCGAGCGAGCCGTGCCGAGCCGTTGGTCTTCATATGGGAAAGGGCGCGTCTCACCGGTCTCAGCGTAGCCACGGCGGACGTAATAATCGATCAATTCAGACCGCTGCGCGATCACGCTCATTTCCATGTGCGTGCAGCCGAAATGGTCGATGGCCAGCTGCTCACCGGCGTCAATCAGCTGTCGCCCGATGCCGCCATCTTGGCGCTCCGGATCGACTGACAACATGCCGAGATAGGCACAGCCTTCGCGAATCCGCTGAATATGCACCGAGCCGACCAATTGCCCAGCGACTTCGGCGAGCAGAACCGTGCCCTCGGCATCCGCGATCATTGCCGCCAGCATCGGGGCATCAGTCCGCTGACCATCAAGCAGATCGGCTTCATGCGTCCACCCTTGCTTGGCGACATCGCCGCGATATGCTCGCTCAACAAGCCGGTGTAGTGCGGGCACGTCGGCATCCGTTGCCACGCGAATATCCATTTTAACCCCGCGCCCGTTGCTGCGGATACGTTCCCAGCAATCGCACCCATTTCGAATGAAAGCGCAATTCATCGAGCGCGCGCGCCACGGCCGGGTCGTCCGGGTGCCCGACAATATCGGCAAAAAATTCGGTCGCAGAAAAACTCGCGCCGCGCTGATATGATTCCAGCTTGGTCATGTTGACGCCGTTGGTCGCAAAGCCGCCCATCGCTTTATAAAGCGCGGCGGGGATATTTTCACTTCGAAAACCAGTGTTGTCATGACTGCACCCGTGCCCACCGGCGGATGCCCCGCGCGCGCCAGCACAACGAAGCGCGTCATATTATCGTCTGAATCCTCAAGGCCCGTTTCAAGAATGTTCAGCCCATAAACCGATGCGGCCAAAGGCGGCGCAATTGCCGCGACCGCCGCATCGGCCCCTTCGACCACAAGCGCAGCCGCGCCCGCCGTATCATCATAGGCAACCGGCCGGATTCCCCGCGCGCGGAGCCATTTGCGGCATTGCCCCAGCGCCTGCGGATGGCTGACGGCCTCACGCACATCCTCGGTCGTGCCCAACCCCATCAGCGCGTAGCGGATCGGCAGAAAGTGCTCGCCCGTAATCACCAATCCCGATTCGGGGAGCAGAAAGTGGATGTCTGCCACGCGCCCGTGCAGCGAATTTTCAATCGGGATCATCGCACAATCCGCCGCGCCATCCTTCACCGCGTCAATCGCATCCTCAAACGAAAAACATGGCATTGCAAGCCCATCCGGAAATGCCTCGCCCACCGCAATGTGCGAATTCGCGCCGGGCGCACCCTGAAACGATACGGCACGCCCCGGTTCAGCAGCGCACGCGGCCAGCATTTCGGTCACAATCGGGCGCGCGGGGGCGGGATAACGGTCCATCGGCGTGGCCGTTAGTGCTGCCCCCCTTTTTCTGCAATGCAAAAACGGCAAGCGTCCCCGCTTGCGCAAAGCCCCGCCTTTTCCTAGATGAGCGCAACCGAACTCCCTGAAAAGGCATCTCGAAGACCATGGACAGCCGCAGCAACGTAATCGCAATGATGGTCCTTGGCGCAGGCATTGTCGCGCTTGGTTCTTCAATTGTTGCTGGCGAGGTTTTCAAAGACGAGCGCCCCAAAAAAATGGGCTACGTCGTCGAAGGTGTTGAAGCCGACGCAGGCGGTGAAGTTGCTGCGGTCGTTGTTCCAATCGCAACGCTGCTCGCAACAGCA
>JAYTWA010000088.1:0-2877 GCA_043743675.1 Sphingomonadales bacterium | reverse complement strand
ACGCGCGATGACGTGATCACAAAACTTGACGGGACTGGCTTGCCATTCGCGCCCATCGGTCGGCCCGAGGATATGTTTGACGATCCGCATTTGCTGGCGTCGGGCGGGTTGGAAACTGTGACGCTCGACGATGGGCGGATTGCCTATCTGCCACCACTGCCCTTGGAAATGGCTGGCGTGCGAGTGAATGCCGACACCGCATTGCCGAAGCCAGGGCGGGACAGTGATGCGGTGCTGGCGACGCTGGGTTATGATGCGGAGGCGATCCGATCCTTAAGAGAGCGTGGTGCAGTCGGATAATAGCCTTGAGCGAAATATTATTTCGCCACTTTGCGCAGTGCTAGCCGTACCAGTGCATCAAGGCCCGCATCTTCGCCTAGTTCATCGCTTGCCGCCGCCACTGCCGCGCTGGCTTCGCCGGGTTTGAAACCCAAGGATTGCAGCGCCGATACCGCATCCGCTGCGGCACCGCCTGCTGCCAACGCCACGCTGCCCCCGCCACCAACTGAAATCCCGCCGACCTTATCCTTTAATTCCCGCACGATCCGTTCCGCGAGCTTCGGGCCGACGCCGTTTGCGCGGGCGACCATCGCTTTGTCTTGGCTGGCGATGGCGCGGCTGATTTCCTCGGTGGTCAGGATCGAGAGGATGGCAAGCGCGACCTTGCCACCCACGCCCTGCACGCCGGTGAGCATACGGAACCAGTCGCGCTCGCTGGCCGAAGCAAAGGCGAACAGTGTCATCGCATCCTCGCGGACCTGCATTTCGGTGAAAACGCGGGCGTCGCTGCCCACGGCGCCCAGTGCCGCCAAGGTCCGCGTCGAGGCGAGCACGAGATAGCCGACTCCGCCGACATCAATCACCGCATGGTCGGATGCGGTTTCGGCGAGGGTTCCGGTGAGTCTTGCAATCATCTTGCGCATTTAGCCGCGCCGTGATGCGCATGGCAAATTGCCACGGCCAGCGCGTCTGCTGCGTCGGGGCCGGCAATCTTGACACCGGGCAGCAGGATTTTGAGCATCGCCTGAACCTGCGTCTTTTCGGCCGCACCAGTGCCAACGACGGCTTTCTTGACGAGCCGCGCGGCATATTCCCCCACGACAATCCCGCGTCGCGCCGCTGCCAGCAGGATGACACCACGGGCATGCGCGAGTTTCAGGGTTGATTGCGCGTTGGTGTTGACGAACACTTCCTCCACCGCCGCGCTATCAGGGTTATGTTCGATAAGGAGATCAGCCAACAGCGTGTCGAGGACACAGAGCCGCTCGGCCAGCGGCATTTTGGGGTCGGTTTTGATCTGGCCATTGGCGATATGGCTGAGCCGGTTGCCCTGCGCCATGATTACGCCCCAGCCAGTCGTACCAAGGCCGGGGTCGAGGCCGAGGATGATCATTGGCCTTTTCCCTCCCCCTTGTGGGGAGGGCTAGGGCGGGGGGCAGCCGCGTCTGCGGCTGAAAAAATTAACTGACCCTGTGCGACAGGACTGCAGAGTCTTTCAGCGGCGGACGCCGCTGGCCCCCAACCCTGCCCCTCCCCACAAAGGGGAGGGAAGCTCAACCCAACCGCTCCATCACTTCGTCGCTGACATCATAATTGCCCCAGACGGTCTGGACGTCATCATCATCGTCGAGCGCATCGAGTAGTTTCATCAGCGTCGCTGCGTCCTTCTCGTCCACGCTCACCATGACTTGCGGACGCCAAGCAAGTTTGACGCCTTCGGGCTCGCCGAGTTTGGCCTCCAGCCCTTTGGCGACTTCGTGCAGGTCGCCCTGCGCGGTCCAGATTTCGTGACCGTCTTCGCTAGAGGACACATCTTCCGCGCCCGCATCCAATGCCGCTTCGAACACCGCATCGGCATCGCCAGCCTTGGCGGGATAGGTGATCTGCCCCAGCCGGTCGAAGGCATGGCTGACCGCGCCGGGGGCACCCAGATTACCGCCATTTTTGGCGACAGCGGTTTTGACGTTGGTCGCGGTGCGGTTGCGGTTGTCGGTTAATGTTTCGATGATCAGCGAAACCCCGCCAGGGCCAAAGCCTTCGTAGCGGATTTCCTCATAATTCGCGCCGTCATTTTTCGACGCATTATTGATCGCGCGTTCGATATTGTCCTTGGGCATCCCGCCCGCGCGCGCGGTAATGACAGCGGAACGGAGGCGTGCGTTCATCGTCGGATCGGGCAGGCCGGATTTTGCCGCAACGGTGATTTCACGGCTCAGCTTTGAAAACGCCGCCGCGCGCTTTTTATCCTGCGCACCTTTGCGGTGCATGATATTTTTGAATTTACTATGGCCTGCCATGGATCAGAACTTCACAGCCGTGCCTGATGCCGTGACCATCAGCATCGATCCGCCCGAGCCCAGCACTTCGTAATCGAGATCGATGCCAATAACCGCGTCCGCTCCAAGGGCGCGGGCTTCGGCAGCAGCTTCGTCAAGCGCGGTTTTGCGGGCATCGCGCAGCGTGGATTCATACGCGCCCGAACGGCCACCCACGATGTCGCGGACCGATGCGAACAGATCTTTGAAAATGTTCGCGCCAACGATCACTTCGCCGGTAACGATACCGAGATATTCGCGGGCAGGCTTGCCTTCAACGGTGGATGTCGTGGTCATGATCATGGCATTTTCTCCCGATGCTTAAGCTAAGCCCAGCGCTGATTTATACATATCAAGCAGCGTTTCAGCTTCGTCGCGGTCATTCTTGTCCATTTTGCGCAGGCGGACAATCTGACGCATGATTTTGGGGTCATAGCCGACGGCTTTGGCTTCACCATACACATCCTTGATGTCGTCGCTGATGCCCTTTTTCTCTTCTTCGAGCCGTTCGATCCGTTCGATCAAAAGGCGGAGTTGGTCGGCTTGGATGATGTCGCTCATG
>JAYTWA010000087.1:0-2717 GCA_043743675.1 Sphingomonadales bacterium | reverse complement strand
GCAAAATCCGGGCGCGTCTTTGCGTAATAATGGCGGAATACGTCCATCTGTATTCGGTCAAACAATGTTGCGCGTTTCCACGACAGGCGGCGATCGCGGACCCGTTCTTCGATCAGCTGCCTTACAAGCGCACCAATCGTGCCGGGGCGCAGGCCGTGGGTCACCATGAAGGTTAAGAATTTTACGTAGTCACTTATCGCCAGCCGCGCGTCGGGGTTTGAATATTCGCGAACATAGGCCCCGACGAATCTGTTGTAGATATTGAGCGCGGGTGGCGATGCATTGCCATCCTCGCACCACGGGTCGGCGACATAAACACTGTCAGCAAAGTCGAACGGTCGGGCGTTCATGCCGGCAAAGTTGATGACATTGCGTCCCGCCGCATGCGCGACTCGCCACAGATCATCATGGGGAGCCTTCGTCCCTTCGGTCAGATGAAAAACCTTGTGCTGATCGAAGGACAGGCCAGTATGAAGCGAATACCATATAATCCATGGTTCGAGATTCGCCGGGTCGGAGACATCGGCGGATGTTTCAAAAATCGCGCTTTGCGTATGCATCCGCTTGAAGTTGGGGAGCAGACCGTCATCCATCCATTGGTCAATCAACCACGGGCACAGCTCGTTGAACTCGGCAAAGATAATTTTGCGAGGATGCGCGGAGGGGGGGGCAACAGGGCGGATGATAGTCTCGTGCATTAACAAGGTTCATAATTCAAAAAAATGAACAAAACTGGCTTCTCACTATCCAGCGGCAGCGATTGCATGCGTCTCATGATCATGCGGGCTTTTTCTTGCGCCAGACGCCGATCAGGTCATCAATTGTCTGACGCTGGAACCGCCATGAAATCCCAACGTAAATTGTCGCCCCAAACGCAATAAGCACAGCAAGTCGGGCGGGCGCGGGCACGGAGCTGACCGCGGGAGTTAAAAGCATGACGGTGCCCGCCATCACGGCTGCCGCAAGTGCACTTGGCAGCACAGCCATCACCACATCTTGGATGCGCGCACCGATCGTGGGAAGCGACACAATCATCGTGACCGCCAGCAACAAAGGCGCACCTACCAGCCACGCATAGCCGAGGCCAAGCGGGCCATATTGGATGCCGATCATGAACATGGTCGGCATGATTATGGCGCCTGCCGCACTCGACATGACATAAAGGCGTGGTTTGCCCATTGCGTTTGTTGCTGGCGAAAAAATGATCTGAAGCGCAAAAAACGGCATTGCGAGCGCGAGCAACTGGACAAACGGAATCATCTCGAGCCACTTCGGGCCGAACACGGTTTCGATAAACGGCGCCGCCGTGACTGCCATGCCGAGATAAAGTGGTGCGGCGACAAACATCGTCAGCCTCACAGTGCTTACGAAAGCGCTGGCGACTTTGGTGCCACTGTTGTGCAATTCGACGTAGCTCGGAAAAGCGACTTCGTTCAGCGGCGGTATGAACTTCGCGGTGAAAATCTGGGTCAGAAACAAGGCTTCGGCATACAGGCCCAGTTGATGCGGGTCGAATAAGCTACCGACAATTGCGATGTCTGCCTGGCTCTGGACGACCCATAAAATTTGAGAGACAAGCAATGCCCCACCAAACGCCATCGTTGATCGTGCACCGCGAAAGTTGAAGCTGGGGCGAATCCAAAGACCCGATGCGATCATCAGGCCGATGCCGCGGACGTAAAACATAACAAGCGGTGTAATGACCAGCGTCCAGACGCCATATCCTGAATAGGCGCAGGTCAGCGCGGTTGCTGCGCTGACCACAGCGGCAGTAAAATTGGCAATGGCCTGTTTTTTGAAATCGAGCCCACGCGACAGGACGGCAGTGGGCACTTGAATGAGCGGCGCTGCCAGATAGGAAAGTGCGAGCACGCGCAGCATGTCGCCGACAATCGGCTGGTTGAAATGAGCGGCCGCAATCGGCGCGATTAACAATTGGACTATGGCCAATGTGCCGTTCAGCAGGATCATCATGCCAAACACCTGAGCAATCTGATGGTCGTCAGCCGAATCAGACTGGACCAATGCGCTTGCGAATCCGCTACCATTGAACACGGCAAAGATGGCAGAGATAACCTGCGTCATGGCGAACAAGCCATAATTAGAGGGGTCGAGCAAGCGTACGACAAGCAGCGTCGCCGACCACATCACGATTTGTGCAATGATCTGGCTGCCCGAGCGCCAAAAGACGGCACTGCGAACGCGGTCGGCAAATGCCGTGTCTGCCTTGCCTTCTATCACGCGTACCCTACTCAGTTCGTTAGACCCCATAACGTCTGAACGGGTTTGGGACCAGTGGTGCCATTTATCTGAAATAAAATTTCAAAAGGGTGTTGACGCGAATCTACCACGGGCCTAGTGGACATTTCTGTCGCGGCGACGGCCTTCGGGTTCGCCACCGTGTCTGCACTAGTTTCGGCGCTCGATCCTCCCGGATCAAAACGGGGGTTAATCTGGCGTCGCTCTTTTGCGCTCTTTGACATTGTCAGTTTAGATGAAGGGACATGTGGGCGGCGGCTCCAGGTCCGGCGGTTTTAAGGCGTCGGGTGCTTGGTTAAATTTAGCTGTTACTCACAAGTCCTTCACGTATCCATACGTAATTGATTTGTGCAGGAATAGCTCCTTGAAATGAGCGGTTTCGGGTTCGGGAATTCCACCTGACCCATTACCGAACATCAAACTTGAGAGTTTGATCCTGGCTCAGAATGAACGCTGGC
>JAYTWA010000086.1:0-2801 GCA_043743675.1 Sphingomonadales bacterium | reverse complement strand
CTCATTTACCTGTCGATGGGTGAGCATATGGCGGAGATTGTCGCCGATGAAGCGATTTACACGCGCGTGCCCGATACGGATTGGGGCGATGCGATGGCGGCGATGATCGAACAGGTGGGTGCGGGACGGACCACGAACGGAATGATTGCCGCGGTCGAGAAGGTCGGTGCAATCCTTGCGGCAAACCTGCCGCGCGATGCCGGAGACAAGAATGAATTGCCGGATCGAGTGATCGAGCTTTGAGTGACGTGCCGGAAGAAGTCGTCTGGCAGGGCAAATATATCACAACAAAACGCCGCGGCCCGTGGGAATATGTGGGCCGTGCGCGCGGGATTGGCGCGGCAGTGATCCTTGCGATTGAAGACGGGCACGTTCTGCTGGTCGAGCAATATCGTGTGCCGCTTCAGGCGCGGTGTCTGGAGCTGCCTGCCGGATTGGTTGGTGATGAGACCGAAGGCGAGGACGTGGCGACTTCCGCCGCGCGCGAGCTTGAAGAGGAAACCGGATACCGTCCAGACCAGATCGAGATCATTGGCATATTCGCGTCGTCCCCGGGGATGGTCAGCGAGACCTTCACGCTGGTCCGCGCGCATGGTTTGACGCGCGTCAGCGAGGGCGGTGGTGTGCCGGGTGAGAATATCATGGTGCATCGGGTGGCATTGGCGGATGTTCGCGACTTTATTGCTGCCAAGCGTGCGGAGGGGATTGTGATCGATGTGAAGATGCTGGCGCTCATGAGTTTTATCGGATGAGGATGCTCGTGGTGATCGCGCTGGTCACCGGTCCGGTCATGGCGCACGAAAGCCGCTTGCCACTGGGCGACGGCAAACTCTCTACCGCACCCAAAACGGGCTATGTCTTTGCATGTCAGCCGGGTTTTCCAGGCGGGGGCGGTGCACAGGTGGCGGGGCCGTGGATCAAGGACGGGTATTGGACGCCATCGGCGAAACCAATAGTCGAAGGCAGCGCTCGCTGGCCCAATGCGCGGATCAGCATTACCGTGGAGGGCAGTGAACGCGTCGTTCGCTCTAACAGTTTGCCCACCCATGAAACCGGCGAATTTCCGGTGCGCGCGGGCACCAATGCCTATCGATATGACCGTAATCCCAACAGCATCGGGGAAAAGCCAGTTTTACTTCGGATGCCCGCAAAGCCGACAGTCGCGGCTTGGCCCGCTTGTGTGCCGATGGGGATGATCGGCTTTGCGGTGTCAGGCGTTGCGATTTTCAATGCGTTTGACCTGCAAGGGCGCGATGCCCCGGCCTATGAAATTCAGGACAAGTGCAACGGCCATCCTGAAATCAGCAGCCAATATCATTATCATGACTTGTCGCCGTGCCTGAAAGCCGCGAGCCCTGATGTGCCTGTCGGGTGGATATTGGATGGCTTTCCGATCCTTGGCCCGACGGATGCAAAAGGGCGGGTTTACGGGTCGGCTGATCTGGATGCGTGCCATGGGATGACGGGGCCGGTGATGATCGACGGGCGGCGCGTGGTGACCTATCACTACCGCTTCACCCGCGATTTTCCGTATACGATCGGCTGTTTTCGCGGCAGCCCCATCGCCATCGAACGCCGCCGTCCGCCGCCACCACCGATGTTCCCGCCCCCGCTGCGATAGTAGGATGCGGGTTGATATTCTGATCTAGCATGTTATTACACTCGTATGAACATGGCGCTTAAAATTACGAAAGTCGGAAACTCCGCCGCGATTATCCTGCCAAAGGAGTTGCTCGCACAATTACGTGTTGAGATTGGCGGAACGCTATACGCGTCTGAACAGCCCGGTGGCATGCGGCTAACGCCGTCCAATCCTGATTTTGAGACGAAGATGGCAGTCGCTGAGGCAATTATGCGCGAAGACCGCGATATTCTTCACGTTCTCGCCAAGTAATTTGCCATGACCGACGAACTTCGATCCGAGCCGATTTGGCTCGACGCCACAGATGCGCTTGCGATCCATGACCGGCAACTGGCTGAACATGGCGGCGGCACCGGTGTGCGTGATATTACGATGCTGGAGTCGGCGCTCGGTCGACCCGTGAACCAATGGCATTATGGCACGGATGATCCGGCGGCACTGGCGGCGGCCTATGCTTTTGGCGTGGCGCGGAACCATCCGTTTGTCGATGGGAACAAGCGGACGGCGTGGGTCGTCGCGCGTCTATTTCTGGCGCTGAATGGGCACCGGATCAGTTTCGAAAAGGAAGATGCGGTGCGGACGGTTCTCGCACTCGCCGCTGGTGATCTGAGCGAGGACGAACTCGCCGACTGGTTTCGGACGCGGCTTACAAAGCTTTAATGTACAAACCGCGCGACAACATCACGATACGACCGCGATACTTTGACCTGCGCCCCTGAATCGAGGACGAGGAAGCATTCGCCATTGGTGTGCGGCTTCACTTGTTTGACGAGATCGAGGTTCACAATTGTTGAGCGGTGGATGCGTTGGAACCGGCGCGGGTCCAGACGGCGTTCGAGGTCCTTCATCGTTTCGCGCAGGATCAGCGTGTTATCGCCGGTGTAGATGCACATATAATCGCCCGCCGCATCGATGCGTTCGATGGTGTCGACATCGACGCGGAAGATTTGCCCGCGATCCTTGATATTGATCAATTTTTCGAACCGATTGGCGGCGAGCGTATCGGCACCATCGGTGATTTCTTCAGCAGCTTCGGGGGCATGTTCGGTAAGTGCTTCCATGAGTTGTTCGGCGTGTTCGACGCCGCGTTTCTCGTGGAGCCGGTTGCGCACCCGGTCGAGCGTGTCGGCAAGGCGTTGCTCGTCAACAGGTTTCATCA
>JAYTWA010000085.1:0-2872 GCA_043743675.1 Sphingomonadales bacterium | reverse complement strand
CGCGATCCCGCGGTGAACCTATAGGAGCGATGGTGAGCCTACCAGACCCGACACCGCGCCCGATCGATCACATATTGCTCGATGGGAACGCTGATGCACCTGCTTTGGTTACCAAGTCGGTAATGCTGACCTATGCCGAAGCAGAAAAAGCAGTTGGCGCGCTGGCTGTGGCGTTGGCTGCGCACGGGTTTGAAGCGGATGCGCGCATCGCGACATGGCTGCCAAAGACGGTCGAAGCATGCCTGATGCCAATTGCAGCGGCGCGGGCAGGGCTCGTCCATATTCCCGTCAATCCGGTGCTGCGGCGGGCGCAGGTTGGGCATATCATGAGCGATAGCGGAGCATCACTTCTGTTGACGAGCCCTGAGCGGGCAGCGTCATTATTGACTGGTGATTTGCCGGATGGGTGCGTCATCTTGTTGGAAAGCGATGCAATTGCTGCACGCAACGGCGCAAAGTTTCTTCCGCCATCGAACGCAAATCCCGATGCACTGGTGGCTATTCTTTATACCTCGGGATCGACGGGTCGTCCCAAAGGCGTGATGCTCAGCCACGCTAATTTATGGCTCGGCGCTATCAGCGTCGCGCATTATCTCGGCCTCAGCAGTGATGACCGGACGTTGGCTGTGCTGCCGCTTGGTTTCGACTATGGCCAGAATCAGCTATTTTCGACCTGGAAAGCAGGCGGATGTGTCGTTCCGTTCGATTATCTTGTTGCGCGCGATGTCATCAAGGCGGTGGCCCGGCACGAAATTACGACACTCGCTGCAGTGCCGCCGCTTTGGTTACAGCTTGTCGATAGTGATTGGGGCGATGTTGGTAAAAGTATTCGCCGAGTTACGAATTCTGGTGGCGCGCTAACGCCCAGTTTAATCGACAGGATGCAAACAACATTTCCTAAGGCCAATATTTTTCCAATGTATGGCCTGACAGAGGCTTTTCGCTCGACATATTTGCCCCCGGATCTGGTAGCTACGCATCCGACTTCGATGGGGCGCGCCATACCCTTTGCCGAAATCATGGTTATCGGGTCTGACGGTCAGCCTGCTGACAAAGGTGAGCTTGTCCACGCCGGGCCGCTCGTCGCACAAGGTTACTGGCACGATGCTGAACGCACGGCGACACGGTTTAAGCCGGCACCAGTCGGATCAAACTATGGCGGTATGGCTGTTTGGTCGGGTGACACAGTGCGACGTGATGACGACGGGTTGCTGTATTTCGTTGGGCGTGAGGACGAAATGATAAAATCATCGGGCCATCGAATCAGCCCGCTTGAAATCGAGGAGGCCGCCATTGCCAGCGGTATTGTCGCAGAAGCAGTCGCACATGGAATGCCTGATGCCCGCCTGGGTCAGGCGATCCGGCTTGTCGTGCGTGGCGATGGTGACGACGCGGCGCTGCGCGCGTATTTGAAAACCGAACTGCCCGGCCATATGCAACCACGCGTTATTGAATGGCGGGGAGCGATGCCGATGAATGTGAACGGTAAGATCGACCGCGCGGCGTTGCGGGCCGAAGTGACGTCATGAAACCACATGGCACAGTCCCGCATTGGTTTGATCACAAGCGAATGTCGGCCGTTTGCGCGGCGACCGACATAACCCCTGCATTCGTTTATGACTTTGGCGTCGTGCGCGAGAAAGTGGCCGCATTGCGCGTGTCTTTGCCCGACGGGGTCGGAATTCATTATGCGATGAAGGCCAATCCGCTTCCCGAAATGGTCGCAGCGATGGTGCCGCTGGTTGATGGCATCGATATTGCGTCGGGCGGTGAATTGGTTGTCGCGCGCGAGGCTGCCGCAAAGCACATATCGTTCGCGGGACCCGGTAAGCGGGATATTGAACTTGAAGCCGCCATTGCGGCGCACATCACAATCAACCTTGAATCCGAAAGTGAAGCGTCGCGCGCGTTGGCAATCGCCGGACGATTGGGCGTGGTCCCGAAACTGGCCGTCCGCGTGAATCCCGATTTTTCGCTTAAAGGATCAGGCATGAAAATGGGCGGTGGGGCCGCTGCATTCGGGGTTGATGCTGAACATGTTGCTCCGCTGGTTCGCAGCTTGATTGCCGCCGGTGCGGATTGGCGCGGATTCCATATTTTTGCCGGGAGTCAGGCACTTGATAGCGATGCCATTGCCGAAACACAGGCTGCTACGGTGGCGTTGGCAGACCGGCTCGCAGGCGAAATCGGCGAAGTGCCGCCTCTGGTGAACATTGGTGGAGGCTTCGGCATTCCCTATTTCGCTAATGAGAAAGCTGTCGATCTGACAATGATTGGTGCGCGCTTGGGTGACACGCTCGCCGCACGATCCGATAATCTCGCAAAGAGTCGATTTGCCGTTGAATTGGGTCGCTGGCTCGTCGGAGAGTGCGGTGTGTACCTGACCCGTGTGATCGACCGCAAAGTAAGCAGGGGCGAGACGTTCCTTGTGACGGACGGCGGTTTGCATCACCAGTTGGCTGCAAGCGGTAATTTCGGAACCGTCGTTCGCCGTAATTATCCGATCGCAGTGGCTAACAAAATTGATGCCACGGCGACCGAAACGATCAACGTCGTCGGCTGCTTGTGCACGCCACTCGACAAGCTCGGCGATCAGGTGTTGCTGCCTCGGGCAGATGTTGGTGACGTCATTGCTGTGTTTATGGCTGGTGCCTATGGAGCCACTGCAAGCCCAGCGTCCTTCCTCGGTCACGGTCCAGCGCTCGAAGTCATGATCGGAAAATAGCTAAACGCTATATTCACCTATTCTGACGTATTGCCACAAAATCCGGGTGTTATGGGTGATCAACCATGACGTCATTTCGGACGAAAGAGGGTTTTTGAAGATGCGTAAATTGTCGCTTATGCTCGGGATCAGCTGTGTTACTATGGC
>JAYTWA010000084.1:0-2675 GCA_043743675.1 Sphingomonadales bacterium | reverse complement strand
CGGAGGCCACAAGCAGATAGTGAGAGCATTACGGCTAAGGGCAGAGCGCGCTTCATACGACGATGTTTACCAGACGATCGGGCACAACAATGACTTTTTTTGGTGTTGCGCCATCAAGCAAGCGAACCACGTTGGTCGAAACGAGTGCCAATGCTTCGAGTACGTCTTTCGCTGTGCCCTTCGCTACTGTGATTGTGTCACGCAACTTGCCATTGATTTGGATAGCGATTGTCACCTCGTCGTCAATCAGCAGCGCGGGGTCAGCCACGGGCCACGGCGCGTCCGCAACAAGGCCATCATTGCCCATTGCTGCCCAGGCTTCCTCGGCCAGATGCGGGAGCATTGGCGAAATCAGTCGGACAAGTGTGGTGATTGCCGTGTCACGCGATGCCGATGATGCAGCTTTCTCAATTGCATTGGTTAGCGAATGAACGCGCGCGACCGCTTTGTTGAATTGTAGCCCGTCAATGTCCTTGCCGATGCCGTCGATGGCACGGTGCAGGGCGCGATCGACTTCCTTGTCGTCGCCAATATTACCGCGCGGTGCTTCGAATAGTCGCCAGAGCCGCTGGACGAACTTCCATGTGCCCTCAATCCCCGCTTCGGACCAAGGCAGATCGCGCTCGGGCGGCGAGTCGGACAACATGAACCAGCGCACCGCGTCCGCGCCATACGTGTCGAACATCGGCTCGGGATCGACCGTGTTTTTCTTCGACTTCGACATTTTCTCGATGCGACCGATTGTAACTTCCGGTTCGGCTCCGCCATGGCGATTGAGAAACGCCCTTCCGTCTCTGAAAATGATTTCACTGGGCGAGTAGTATTCTTTGCGCGGTATTTCGAGCTTGTCTTCGAGACCAAAGTCGAGAGAATATGTCTCGTGCGTCACCATTCCCTGCGTGAACAGTCCCGCAAAAGGCTCGGCCACGCCCAGCCGCCCGATATGCTGCAACGCCCGCGTCCAGAAGCGCGCATAGAGCAGATGCAGAATCGCGTGCTCCACGCCGCCGATATATTGGCCAACAGGAAGCCATTTTTCGGCCTCTTCGCGATTGAATGGCGCATCCCTCGGCTGGCTTGCGAAGCGGATGAAATACCACGACGAATCGACGAATGTGTCGAGCGTGTCGGTCTCGCGCCGCGCGGGTTCGCGGCAATTGGGGCAGGGGATATGCTTCCACGTCGGATGCCGGTCGAGCGGATTGCCCGGGACATCGAAACTGACGTCCTCGGGCAAAACCAGCGGGAGCTGCGAACGCGGCACCGGCAGCACGCCGCAAAAATCGCAGTGAATGATCGGGATCGGCGTGCCCCAGTAACGCTGGCGGCTGACACCCCAGTCACGCAGGCGATATTGCGTCTGCCCCTCGCCCCAGCCTTCGCTCTCGCCGCGCGCGATGACGGCGGCTTTGGCGGATTTTACGTCCATGCCGTTCAGGAAGCCCGAATTTATAAGCGTACCGGTGCCGTTATAGGCTTCATTGCCGCGAAAATAGGGATCGACGACATCGCCGTCTGCCACAACGCGGCGGACATCGAATTCATATTTGCGCGCGAAATCAAGGTCGCGCTGGTCATGCGCGGGGACGCCCATGACGGCACCGGTGCCATAGTCCATCAGCACGAAATTAGCGACAAACACAGGCAGCTTAAGCGAAGTATCGAACGGATGGTCGACGGTCAGACCAGTATCAAACCCCAGCTTTTCCGCTGTTTCGATCTCCGCCGCGGTGGTCCCGCCCAGCTTGCACTGTTCGATAAACTGCTCAAGCGCATAGCGGTTCGCCGCAAGCTGTTGTGCCAGCGGATGGTCGCAGGCGACGGCTACAAAGCTCGCGCCGAAAATCGTGTCGGGCCGCGTGGTGAACACGTCGATGCTGTCGCTGCCATCGCTAAGCGCGAAACTGGCGCGCATCCCAACTGATTTGCCGATCCAGTTTTCTTGCATGAGCCGCACTTTATCGGGCCAGGCGTCGAGCCCTTTCAACCCTTCAAGCAAATCCTCCGCAAAATCGGTAATTTTCAAAAACCACTGGTTGAGCTTTTTCTTTTCGACCAAAGCGCCCGACCGCCAGCCGCGCCCGTCGATCACTTGCTCATTGGCCAACACGGTCATGTCGACCGGATCCCAATTGACCGAGGATTCGCGGCGATACACAAGCCCCGCTTTATAAAGATCGAGAAACAGTGCCTGCTCATGCCCGTAATAGTCAGGTTCGCAGGTGCTGAGTTCGCGACTCCAGTCAATCGCGAGGCCCAGCCGCTTCAGCTGCGCGCGCATCGCGGCGATGTTTGCGCGGGTCCATGTGCCCGGATGAACTTTTTTCTCCATCGCAGCATTTTCGGCGGGCATCCCGAATGAATCCCATCCCATCGGGTGTAGCACGGCATGGCCCGTCATTTTTTTATAACGCGCGATAACGTCGCCCATCGCATAGTTGCGGACGTGGCCCATGTGGATGCGTCCCGACGGATAGGGAAACATTTCAAGCACATAGGCGCGTCTTTCGGACGCATCGGCATCGGCAACAAACGTGCCGCGTTCGTCCCAGACTTTTTGCCAGCGCGAATCAGCCGCGAGGGGGTTGAACCGCTCTGTCATGGGCCGATCAGCCCGATACGGCGCTGCGCCTCAGGTCGCGCGCTTTGGTGAGGATGATGTCTTCGAGCTTTTG
>JAYTWA010000083.1:0-5991 GCA_043743675.1 Sphingomonadales bacterium | reverse complement strand
CGTCCGCGCCGGGGGCGCCGATGAACACCTTGTCGGGCAGCGCCTTTTCCATCTGGTGCATGATGTGCGGTTCAGTCGCCACAATCAGGGTGTCACCGGGGAAGTCCTTCGCAAACGCCAAGATGCCGCTGGTGCTGCCGACGTAATCGGCATGGTCGAGGATATGCGCTGGGCATTCGGGATGTGCAGCCACCGGCGCGCCCGGGTGTTTGGCTTTCAGCTTGACCAGTTCGGTTTCGCTAAACGCCTCATGCACAATGCACACGCCGGGCCACAGCAACATCTCGCGCCCCGTTTTCTTCGCGAGATAGCCGCCAAGATGCTTGTCCGGCCCGAAAATAATCTTCTGATCTTTAGGGATTTGCGACAGGATCTTGTCCGCCGACGACGAGGTGACAATGATGTCGCTCAGCGCTTTCACTTCGGTCGAACAGTTGATGTAGGTCAACGCGATATGATCGGGATGCGCCGCGCGGAACGCCGCGAATTTCTCCGGCGGGCATGAATCCTCGAGGCTGCAACCCGCATCAAGATCAGGCAGCACGACGATCTTATCGGGCGACAGGATTTTCGCCGTATCTGCCATGAACTTGACGCCGCAAAACGCGATGACATCCGCGTCCGTCGCCGCCGCTTTGCGCGACAAATCGAGCGAGTCCCCCACGAAATCGGCCAGATCCTGAATTTCGGGCTTCTGGTAATAATGCGCGAGGATAACCGCGTTGCGTTCCTTGCGGAGGCGATCAATCTCGGCGCGAATATCGACGCCTTTCAAGCTACCTGTTTGAAAATTCATCGTTTCGTATCTCCAAGAACCTCGGCAAGCGTCCGGCTTTCGTCCCACCGTTCACTAGACTTAATCCCGTCGGCGGGAAAGCGGATGACGATTTTGATCGACGGTTTCCCCGCCACCGTGAGCGGTGCCCGCAACAGTTTGGCCAACGCCGCACGCGCATTATCACGCGCCTGCGCGATCATGTCGGGTGATCGCGCTTTGTCAGCAGCAATCTTTCCGGCGCGACGTGAGGCGGTGCGGCTCATCGCATCGAACGCATCGCGCGTGATAAAAATGCCCCGCCGCTGCACGGCCATTTTGGCTTCGTCGATGTTGGGGGCACCGACCACCACATCAGGGGCGCGCATTGTCAGCGTCTGCGCATTCGCGTCCCACATATAATCAGCCAAACTCAGCTTCGACAGATCAACAGTATAATCCACTGAATAAGGCGCCTGCATCAGCTGATCTGAAAGCAACAAGCCGCCCATCCGCGCATCAGCGGCCGTTGCTTGCACAGTGCCCGTCAGCGTGCCGACTTTCAGGGCGCTTTGTTTGGCGAAAGTCGCGGTCACGATTTGTGACATGGCAATGCGGTCTTCACGTTCGATGGCATAGGGATTTACCCAACGTTGATATCCGAGCCACGCGCCAAGGGTCAGCAGCACGACCCCGATAGCAGTAACAATGCGCAGTCGGGTTAGCGCCATCGTCCGGCCTGCTCAATCGCCATGCCCCGGTCGCGCAAATCAATCAGATGCGCCAGCACCGAACGCCCCGCCGCCCCATAAAGTCGCACGTCGATGCCTGCATACATTTTTGGGACCATATCCGCGACCTCGCCAACGCCTTCGCCGAGCAGTTTCAATATCTGCCGCTCGCGCTGTTTCCTATGCCCCGCCAACCCACGCACGAATTGCTGCGGCTTGGTCACGGGTTCGCCGTGTGCGGGGTAATAAACGGCGTCGGTTCGGCCCGCGAGTTTTTCTAGGGAGCGCATATAATCGGCCATGTCCCCATCAGGCGGGCTGACGACAGTCGTTGACCAGCCCATGACATGATCGCCGGTAAAAAGCGCGCGCTCCTCGATCAGTTCGAAACAGAGATGGTTCGATGTATGTCCAGGCGTCGCGACCGCTTCGAGCGTCCAGCCGGGACCGCTCAGCCGCTCGCCATCGGTCAGAACGCGGTCGGGCATGTAGGTCGTGTCAAACGACGCATCGGCACGCGGACCATCATCGTCCAGCGTCAGCGGGGCGCATCCAATGATGTCTGCGCCCGTCGCAGCCTTCAACGGCGCAGCAGCGGGCGAGTGATCGCGGTGCGTATGCGTGCAGATGATCGCGGTAATCCGCTCACCCTGGGTTGCTTTCAGTATCCCTGCGATATGATCCGGATCAGCTGGCCCCGGATCAATTACCGCAACCTCACCCGTGCCGACGATATAGGTCTGTGTGCCCGTATATGTGAATGCCGATGGATTACCCGCCAGCACGCGGCGAACCAGCGGCGTCAGGATTATTGCGGTTTCATAGGGCGGCATATCCATCCCCATCATGTGGCGCGCCAACGCCAGTCGCGCAACCACCCAAAAAATGTCGAGATTTCTTACAATCAGCGCGCTGGTTAATTATTATGAACCATCGTCAGCCGCGGAAAAGTGCGATTGGCACAAACTGGCACGGCCCCTGCATTATATATAGTGTCCCAATGGCGGTGTCCCCCGCCTGATAGAGTGGCGGGTCAGTTTCAGCTTCCCCTGGTCTCGCAAACTGACCCGCCCTCGCCCGGACTTTCCGCCAAAAGCAAATCACGCAAGCGCGTCTTGCAACTCGCCCGCTTCAAACATTTCCATCATGATGTCGCTGCCGCCCAGAAACTCGCCCTTCACATAAAGCTGCGGCACGGTGGGCCAGTCAGAATATTCCTTGATGCCCTGCCGGATTTCCATGTCCTGCAATACATCGACGGTTTCATAATCGACGCCCAGATGATCGAGGATCGACACCGCTTTCGATGAAAAGCCGCATTGCGGGAACAACGGCGTCCCCTTCATAAACAGGACAACATTGTTCGTCGTAACAAGGTCCTTGATGCGAGTCTGGGTGGCGTCAGTCATGATCTGGTCCTTTAATCGGGAGTCGCGGTCGTCAGCTGGAGCGCGTGAAGCACGCCGCCCATCCGTCCGCCAAGTGCGTTGTAAACAGTCTGGTGCTGCTTGACGCGGGGCTGACCCCGGAAAGTTTCCGAAACAACCCGCGCCGCATAATGATTTTCATCGCCCGCGAGGTCAGTGATTTCCACCTGCGCCCCGGGAATTGCCGCGACGATCATTGCTTCGATGTCAGCGGCGGGCATGCCCATTATTGGGCTTCCATCAACTGGCGGCGCGCCTCAACAGTCTTTTCGGCAAGGATTACGGTAATGGCGGCCGCATCGGTTTCCACACCCGCTGCATTCAAGTCACCAACAATTTTGCGAACGACGTCATCATCGCCCGCTTCCTCAAAATCGGCTTGCACCACGGATGTCGCATAAGGCGCAGCTTCTGCCGCGGTCAGTCCCATTTTTTCTGCGGCCCACTGCCCGACAAGTTTGTTCCGGCGTGCGGTCACACGGAACTGCATTTCTTCATCACGCGCATATTTGGTTTCGAACGCAGCTTCGCGGTCAGAAAAATTAGTCATGACGATCCCTCGATTTATCTTCCGCCAAGATAGGCGTCGCGCGCCTAATCGGCAACCTTCACGACAAGCTTGCCGATCGCCGAACGATTGCCCAGCGCCGCAATCGCGTCGCCACCGCGTTCAAACGGATAAACATGCGTCACCAGCGGTTTGATCTTGCCATCAGACCACAGCCGGAAAAGGCGGGCGACATGCGCGGCATTGGCCGATGGGTTGCGCGCGGCAAAAGCACCCCAGAACACGCCGCAAACATCACAGCTTTTGAGCAAAGTCAGGTTCAATGGCAGCTTCGGGATGCCCGCCGGAAAGCCCACCACAAGATAGCGCCCTTCCCATGCCATGCAGCGCACCGCCGGTTCGGCATAATCACCGCCGACCGCATCATAGATAACGTCCGCACCATCGGGACCGACTTTTGCCTTGAACGCATCGGCCAATGCTTTTGACGCTTCTTTGTCGAACGGCGCACGTCCGTAAATGATCGTGGCATGCGCGCCCGCCGCCCGGGCCGCTGCCGCTTTTTCTTCGCTCGATACAGCCGCGATCACGCGCGCACCAAAGGCCACGCCAAGCTCGACCGCCGCCAGACCAACGCCGCCCGCAGCACCAAGCACAAGCAGGACGTCGCCTTCTTTGATCCTGCCGCGATCCGCCAGTGCATGGATCGATGTGGCATAGGTCATCAGCAGCGCCGCACCGTCTTCAAAACTGCGCTCATCAGGCAATTTATAGGCCGACGCCGCAGGCACAGCGACATGTTCGACAAAACCACCATGGCCGGTCACCGCAATCACACGGTCTCCGACTTTGAACCCCGTCACGCCCTGCCCCAGCGCCTCGACAACACCGGCAATTTCGCTGCCTGGCGCAAAGGGGCGCGCGGGTTTGAACTGATATTTATCCTCGATAATCAGAACGTCGGGATAGTTCACCGCGCACGCTTTGACCGCGACGAGCAGTTGCCCCGGCCCCGTGACCGGCGCGTCAATCTCGCTCATTACCAGCGTTTCGGGACCGCCTGTTGCAACCGATAACAATGCCTTCACGCCGCCACCCCCTTATTCAGCCAGGGTCGTGACGACCCCATCCTGTCCTCATACGAGTCGATCCGCGCACCAGATGCAAGTGTCAGCGCGATCTCATCAGTGCCATTCAACAGACATTGTTTCCGGAATGGATCAATCTCGAAAGCGAAACGATCCTGAAACATCGTCGTCACTGTTTGGGCATCAAGGTCGATGTGGATCGGATCAGTCTTGGCGACATCTATCAACCGGTCGATGGCGGCTTGCGGCAGAACAACCGTCAGAATGCCGTTTTTATATGCATTGCCAGAGAAAATATCCGAAAAGCTCGGGGCGATGACAGCCTTCACGCCCATATCATCCAATGCCCACGCGGCATGTTCGCGGCTTGATCCACAGCCGAAATTGTCACCCGCAATGATGATCGATGCGCCCGCATAGTCGGGATCGTCGAACACATTGCCCGCTTCCGCCCGCACAGTTTCAAACGCACCCTTCGCCAGCCCTGCCCGCGTGATTGTTTTCAGCCATACCGCCGGAATGATGACATCGGTATCAACATTCTTGCGCCCAAACGGATATGCGCGGCCTTCGATGGTGGTGACAGGGGTCAAGCGGATGCTCCGATTACTTCGATGCCGACCGACCGCGCGGCAACCGCCAGTTTGGTATCGAATGTCGCCAGCGGCATACCCCGCCGTTCGGCAAGTTCCAAATAAAGCGCGTCATAGATCGTTAGCCGATGTGACCGCGCCAGCGGCAAGATCGCCGACAGCGCCGCGTCTGTACCGTGACGATCGGTCTCCACATCGATGTCAGCAAGCTGCTCGATCCACGCGCTTGTCTGTGCCAGCGAGACGCGGCCACGTCGCTCTCCCGCCAACGCTCCATTCGCAATTTCCGCCGTCCAATGCCCCGGCACAACAACCTCATCGCTCACTGCACGATGCAGCAGTTTTCGTGTATCAGGCGTGAATTCGTCAGCAAACAGCCACGACAAAGTCACAGACGCATCGAGAATGAGCACAACTAAAAATACCTGCCTTCGTCGATCAGCTGCTTAAGTGTGAGATCAGGTCCAAGCGTCGCTCCTTGTCGCTGCACTTGTTCGATATAGGCGTCGGCGCGGGCGTGCCGCTCGGCTGCCGTTCCCCTTGAACGCACCGGCACGAGCTTCGCGACAGGCGCACCGTGACGGCTGATTATTATCTCCTCGCCAGCTTCAGCGCGTGATAATAGCTGAGAAAAATGGGCTTTCGCGTCAGCAGCGGCAAATTCAGTCGTGCGGGCATCCATTACAAAGTGACCTAATCTTTAAGATTATTAGTCATAACCTTCTTGTGTCAAAGCGTCAATGATCCCATCGACCGCCCGCGCCGCCTGCCCTATCGGATTTGGGAACCTATCGAATCAACGGAACATCCATGTCCACTTTATCAATCCGCGTGAATGGCGAACTCCAGCACGTCGCAGAGGGCGCGTCCTTTGCTGATCTCGCGACGGA
>JAYTWA010000082.1:0-4997 GCA_043743675.1 Sphingomonadales bacterium | reverse complement strand
GTGCTCAAGCGTTAAAGTCGGCTGTACAAACTCGGTCGAAAGCTTGTCAAAACGCGACTCGGCCCTGATGTCGACGCCGTTATAAATACCATAGAGCAGCGCGCCGTTGGCATCATAGGCAGTTTCGACAACGCTGGTTTGCGGCTTACCGCCCTGTGCAGCATTGCGGCTAAATGAAATTGCCTGAATAAAATCTTCCTGGCGCGTCGCATTCAGTTTTGAATAGAGCACTTCTGCTGTAATTATTGTGTTGTCGCTTGGCGCCCATTGAACGGAGGCCGTGATACCCAAGCGATCCTGATCATGTGTCAGTCGTCCATAGCGTGGGAGGCGAGGATGGAAGTTCGCAATGTTGCTGGCCGTATTATAAGCATCAACATTCGCTGCTGTGTTAGGCAAACGTGCCACACCCTGCGCTGCTGGACCACATGTCGCTTGTGTGGCGTTGGTGCCCGTCGATGTCAGCCCGATGGGTGCGCAAAAGCCTTGTGATGAGGGTCCGTTGTCCCAGCGCACCGTGCTAAAGCCTTCTTCGAGAAGTCGGCGCTTTGAATATGCAACAGAAATCAGACCGCCAAGCGTCCCTTCCTCGTTAACACTTGAAATCAGAAGCGCGCCACGCGGATCAACTTTGCGGCCTAGTTCATTATAACGCCCTTTGATCGAACCAGCGATACGCACCCCCTTATAATCAAAGGGACGCGCCGCTTGAAGATCGACGGTCGCACCTAGCGAACCCTCCTCAACGTTGGCCGATGCGCTTTTTCGCACTGTTATCGAATTGAACAATTCTGCGGCAAACACGTTAAAGTCGAAGCCGCGACCGCGGTTTGCGCCGCCTGAACTGTCAGTACCACCTGTGGTTGCCAGTGCTTCAATGCCGTTGATGCGGACGCGCGTGAAGTCAGATCCAAGGCCACGAACCGTGATCGAACGCCCTTCGCCCGCATCGCGGTCGATAACAACACCGGGAACGCGCTGCAAAGATTCAGCAAGGTTAGTATCGGGAAATTTGCCAATATCTTCGGCCTTTACAACGTCGACAATGCCGCCATCGGCCCGTTTCGCATTGAGAGCAGCAGCAAGCGATGCACGAAAGCCGGTAACGATTATAGCTTCACTTTCGTCCGTTTTAGGCTCGCCAATCGCCACAACATCAGTCGCAACCTGCGCATGTGCTGACACGTTCACCAATACTGAGAGCGAAACCGCTGACAAAAGCTGTGCGGCGCGAAACCCGAAACGCTGCGTTTTTGACTGTTTCATATTCACTACCCCTTGCAAACCAGTATTTGACACCGGTGTCTTTTAATTGGCAGATGCGGTGAAATTCATCACATCCTCTCTTGCCGGGCTTGCTGTCTTGGCTGCAATTTCCCGAAAATTCTGTTTTCTGACGGCTTAGTTTCAATTTCAAACCAGTATAGACCTTAAAGGTAACCGGTGTCATTTGTCATTGATGCCAGATTGGCTTCGTGTCAAGATACTTGAAAGGAGATCGGGATGCTTGTTCGTTCACTGTTATTTTTGTGCTTCATCTTATTCGTAACGCCTGTCGAAGCACAAAATCAGGCCCCGGCGTTCCCTGGTGCTGTCGGATGGGCGAGCGGAACCCAAGGCGGGCGTGGCGGGCAAATTATTCGCGTCACCAATCTCAATGCAGATGGTCCTGGCAGCCTGAAAGCCGCAATAAAAAGCAAGGGCCCCCGCATCATTGTGTTTGAGGTTGCTGGCCAGATCGATCTTGGCAAAACCACGATGGAGATCAAGGAACCCTATCTCACGATTGCCGGGCAAACGGCACCATCGCCGGGTATCACCATTATCAAGGGTGGCATCGACATTAAGTCCCATGATGTCATCATCCGTCATATCCGTGTACGCACCGGCGCTGACGGCGAGAAACGAATGAGCGGATGGGAAGCCGACGCAATCTCCACGGTTGGCGCTTATAACGTCATTTTGGATCATAACAGTTTCATGTGGGCAATTGATGAGAATATGTCTGCGTCTGGGCCGCGTTTCAGCGGTACAACACTCGAAGAATGGCGCAAAGGCACGAGCCACAACATTACTTTCAGTTATAATTTGGCTGCCGAAGGTTTAGCAGACTCAAGTCATCCCAAAGGCGAGCATAGCAAGGGTAGCCTTATTCACGACAACGCCACCGGCATTCTTTTTTACCGCAATATCTGGGCGCATAACGTCGAGCGGTCGCCGCTTCTGAAAGGTGGCGTGCAAGCAGCTATGGTCAATAATTTGATTTACGACCCCGGTAAGCGTGCGGTGCACTATAACCTGATGGCGCTCGAATGGGCGGGGCAAACTTACGTTACAGGTGAACTGTCAGCCGTCGGCAATGTGATGCGCGGTGGACCGTCGACCGATGACAATCTGCCATTTCTGATGCTCGGCGGCGATGGCGATCTGCTATATTATGGCAAAGACAATATAGCGGTTAATAAACATGGCGCGCCGCTGCCACAATACGGGCGCTATGGCGAAACGCAGGCCAAGCTGATCACTGCGAAGAATCCAGTGAGCTGGTGGCCGGGGCTGGCAATACTTCCCGCGCGCGATGTTGAGACACATGTTTTGGCAACAGCTGGTGCTAGACCTTGGGACCGCGACGCCCATGATATTCGCGTGTTGTTTTTTATAGCGGAGGGGCGCGGGAAAATCATCGATGATGAAAGTGAGGTTGGCAGCTATGGCACTGTTATGCCGGTGGCCGCGCCATTTATCGAGGCAGACTGGAACCTTGACACGATAGAACCAAAATCTGGGATCTATCCAGGGCAAAAAAGCGGCGCCCAAGAAGCGTTAAGCCCGCGTGATAAAGCCATGCGCCAATGAACCTGCCCCAGATCACGTTCCCGGCTGGACATAGGGAATGCGCGCAAACAACTCTCGTTCCCATTTTCGCGGATCGCTGACAACATGGCTTTGCGTGTCAAAGATCATCGTCCGGCGTTCTTTCAGGTCATAGTTATTCCAACCCGGATTACCATTGCGGGCGAAGCGGATAAAAGCATCCATGATCGCAGCGCTCATTTTGTGCTGGGCGTGTGTCGGCTTGGGTAACGTGCCAAACGCGAGTCCAATATCATCGGTATGCTTGGCCTGTTCGAAATCAAGCTGATAGACGAACGTATTGTTCCGTCCTGTTTTGCCTCGTGCATTTGCTTCCTCAACCTGTCCCCGCCAGCTGCGTGCAGCGGTAACGATCCGGTGAAAAATTTGCTCCGGGTTCTCTTGTGGATAACGCGCACGAAATTCTCCGACCAGCCATTCAGGATGGGCATCAATCCTCATTTCAGGCGCAATGCGGCCCGCGAGATTGTCGAAATTCAGCCCCGCCAATTGCTTGCCGCCAGGCGCGAAAAAGGCGCGGGTTTCTGCAACGGTATTTCCAAGTAACATCGGGATATGCAACGATTGCGGCGCAGCATCGGGCCAAAACGGATGCCGGTGCAGGTTTCGCATATCAACAACCGGCCCCATATACACATGTCCGCCAAGGACAGGATCGGTCGCTGACAGTGCTGCGATGATCTGTGCAATTGGGACAGTAGCAGGATCGGCATCCGTCCCCAACTTTGCGAGGAATGCTTCTGCCCGCTTCGTTGCATTTAGCGGTCCCGACGCGGTGACTTGCTGTCCTGACATCGTGATGGCTTTATGAAACAACCCTGCTGCGGCTGGCATCGCCATCAACGTGGCAATTTTCGCACCGCCGCCTGATTTCCCAAATATGGTCACGTTTTCGGGATCGCCGCCAAAAGTCCGGATATTACGCTGCACCCATTGCAACGCGAGGATAAGGTCGAGTTGCCCTGCATTGCCGCTATCGGGAAACCTCGGATCGAGCCGCGCGAGATATAAATATCCCAGCGCGTTCAACCGGTGATTAACTGTAACCACCACGACATCGCCGCGTGCAGCCAAGGCCGCGCCATCATTTAGCGGGTCGGTCACGCTGCCGCTGGAATAGGCGCCGCCGTGACAGTAAACCATGACTGGGCGGCGCACTCCGTCCGGCAGTTTACTCGACGTCCAGACGTTAAGAAAAAGACAGTCCTCGCTTTGCGGGTAATAGGCATCCCCGGATTGTGGGCTCACCCAACGGGCTCCAACAGTATTTTGTGTTAAATCGCCATCTGCGGCGACCGGTGCCATGAACCGCTTTGCCGTGCCGTAACGGATACCCAATGTGGACTTTATGTCTGTTCGGCTATGATCTGCTCTTGCTTTAGCCAGCAATGGAGACGCCGTCATCGCCAAGCTGCTTGCGATTATCGACCGCCGGCTAAAGTTTTCAACGTCTGACATCTAATCCGCCAGCGGTGAAAGCGTCGATATCGGATTGACCGAATAGGCTCGCATCACCAGGCAATGAATGTTTGAGTGCAGTTAGCGCAAGGCCGGACTGCGCCATCACGTGAACGTCACTGCCGTTTAAGAATGCATGAAGTACGCCAGCTGCGAACGCATCGCCGGCACCGATACGGTCGATGATGCCTGTGACATCTATCTCATCCGTCTGTGCACAACTGGCGCGCGTGTCGATTCGCGCCGACAACCGATGATAGTCTGCGCTCACCAAATGACGAGCGGTCGATGCAACCAGCTGCAATGCCGGAAATGTGTCGAATGCGGCCTGCGCGGCTTCGCGCCTGTGGCTGGGACTATCGCTCGAAAAACTCTTGTCCAGCACCAGAGAAATATCGCGGTGGTTACCGAACAAAATATCGGCGTGTCGGATCAGTTCACCAAGCATTTCGCGCGGTTTGCTGTCCCAAGCCTCCCAGAGCATTGCTCGGTAGTTTCCGTCAAATGATACTGGAACATTCAACCGCCTCGCTGCCTGCGCTGCTGCTAAAGCGGTTGCTGCAGAATTTGGGCCAAGCGCCGGCGTTATTCCCGACAAATGCAAAAGTCCGGCCTCGGTAAGCAAATGGTCCCAATCGAAATCATCCGCCACCGCATTCGCAAAG